>NZ_BBSK01000019.1:0-172239 GCF_001319805.1 Burkholderia sp. E168m22 | reverse complement strand
CAGTGCGAGCCAGTGATGCGTCGCGTCGAAGCGGACCAGATGCGCGCGCACGAGCGGCGCGGTGCCGAGATCGAACGGTTCGGCTTCGTCGGCCGTCGCGACGGCTTCCGCGCGCGCTGCGCGCTGCGCGTCCGGCAACGCTTCGAGATCGGTTTCGCGCCACGGGCAGCGCAACGGCGCATGGATCGTCTGCGCGACGCCGTCCTGCGCTTCGTCGAAGGTCGTGCGCAGCGCCTCATGGCGTGCGATCAGCGCATCGCACGCGAGACGCAGCGCATGCCCGTCGAGCGGGCCCGTCAGCGCGAGGCGCTCGGTGATGTGATACGCGTCCGGCGCATCGATCAGCCGCGCGTGCAGCCACAGCCGCGTCTGCGCGAACGATGCCGGCACGCGGTCGCTGCGCGGCGTGCGCGGCGGAATCGGCAGCACGCGGAAGTCGATGCCGGCCGCGCCGAGCTTGTCGATGAAGACCGCGCGCTGCGCGTCGGGCAGTTGCGCGAAACGCGTCGCGAGCGCCAGCCAGTCGGGTTGAACCTTCGTCATCCGTCGTCCTTATTGGGTTTCCAGTTCGCCGAGCAGCGCGTCGATCGCGCTCGCCGCATCGGTCGCGCCGCGTGCCGCGCAGGCCGCGTCGATCGCTTCCGCGCAGCGCGCCAGCGTGCGCGTGTCGAACAGCGTGCGCAGCGGCAGCGCAAGGCCCCAGTGCAGGTTGGCCTGCGCGTGGGCCTGCGTCGCGAGCAGCGAGTGGCCGCCGAGCAGGAAGAAATCGCCGTCGCGGCCGATCGCGTCCACGTGCAGCACGCGTTGCCAGATATCGGCGAGCGCGCGTTCGGTGTCGGTCGCGAGTTCGACGGCTGCGGTTGCTTCACGCACCGGCGCGGGCAGCGCATGGCGGTCGCACTTGCCGTTCGGCGTGACGGGCAACGCGTCGAGCTCGATCAACTGCGACGGCACCATGTACGCCGGCAGTTGCGCGCGCAGTGCGTCGAGCAGTGCCGCACGGTCGAGCGGGCCGGCGTCGCCGCGGGCGACATAGCCGATCAGTTGCTCGTCGCGCACGATCACGACCGCATCGTTGACGCCCGGCGCCGCGCGCAGCAGCGCCTCGATCTCGCCCGGCTCGATCCGCTGGCCGCGCAGCTTCACCTGCGTGTCGACGCGGCCGAGGTAGTCGAGCGCGCCGTCCGCGCGCCGTCGTGCGAGGTCGCCGGTGCGGTACATGCGGGCGCCCGGCACGAACGGATCGGGCACGAAGCGCTCGGCGGTCAGTGCAGGACGGCCGAGATAGCCGCGCGCGAGGCCTGCGCCCGCGAGATACAGTTCGCCGGTCGCGCCGGCCGGCACCGGCTGCCATGCGGCATCGAGCACGTGCAGTTGCAGGTTCGCGATCGGATGACCGATCGGCACCGCGACCGCATGCGCGTCGTCGGGGCCGCAGGTCCAGTGCGACACGTCGATCGCGGCTTCGGTCGGCCCGTACAGGTTCACGAGCGTCGCGTTCGGCAGCAACCGCGCCATCTTCGCGACGAGTTCGGGCGCCAGCGCCTCCCCGCTCGCGACGATCAGGCGCACGCTGTCGCATTGCGCGGCGGCCGAGAAATCGTCGAGATGCGCGGCGAACGCGGCAAGCATCGACGGCACGAAATGCAGCACCGTCACGCCGTGCGCGTGGATCGCGGCGGCCAGACGGGCTGGGTCGCGGTGGTCGCCGGGTGCTGCGATCGCAAGCTTCGCGCCGATCGCCAGCGGCCACACGAATTCCCACACCGACACGTCGAAGCCGAACGGCGTCTTGTGCAGCACGACATCGTCGCGCGTCAGCCGGTACGCATGCTGCATCCACGCGATCCGGTTCGCGAGCGCGCCGTGCGTGTTGCCGGCACCCTTCGGCTTGCCGGTCGAGCCGGACGTGTAGATCAGGTACGCGAGCTGCGCGTCGTCGATCGCCGCGGTTTCATCGTCGATATCGCCCGCTTCGTCGGCCAGCAGATCCGCGACCGTCAGCAGTTGCGCATCGGCGCCCTCGCCCAGCGCGGCCTCGACTTGTTCGCGCAGATGCGCCTGCGTGATCGCGACGGCCGGCCGCGCGTCGCGCAGCAGGTATGCAATGCGCTCGGCCGGATAGTCGGGATCGACCGGCAGATACGCGGCGCCGGCCTTCAGCACGCCGACGAGCGCCATCACCATGTCGAACGAGCGCTCGACGCACAGCGCGACCGGCGTGTCGGGTTGCACGCCGCGCCGGCGCAGCACGGCCGCGATGCGCGACGTGGCGGCGTCGAGTTCGCGGTAGGTTGCACGCTGCACGCGGCCGTGCGCGTCCGCGTATTCGAGTGCGATCGCGTCGGGCGTCGCGCGTGCGGCGTCCATGAATTGCAGATGCAGCGGCTGCCGTTGTTCCATCGGCCAGGTCCGTGCGGTGTCCTGAGCGCGCACCAGCGCATCGCGGGTCGCGTCGTCGGCGATCGACAGCGTGCCGAGCCGCGCGTCCGGCGTGCGGGCCAGCGCATCGAGCGCGCAAGCGAACGCGCGGTGCCAGGTCTCGACCTGACGCACATCGACGCGTGCGGTGTCGTAGCCGTAGTCGATCGTCAGTTCGACGCCGCTCTCGATCACGAGCGTCAGTGCGAAATCGGTCGCTTCGATGCTGCGTACGCCGCTCAACGCCAGCGCGCGCGGATCGGCGTCACGCGCGGTGTCGTCCACCGGATAGTTCTCGAACACGACCAGCGTGTCGAACAGTGCGCCGCCCGACCCGCGCGCCCAACGCTGGATGTCGGCGAGCGGCGTGTGTGCGTGTTCGGCGGCCGCCGCGTTCTCGCGCTGCAGCGCTTGCAGCCAGTCGGCCGCGCGTTGCTGCGGCGCCGGCGCGGTGATGACCGGCAGCGTGTTGATGAAGAGACCGAGCACCGAGTCGACGTCCGCGAGCGCGTCGGGGCGGCCGGCGACGGTCGCGCCGAACGCGACGGCCGGCTGGTGCGTCATCCGCTGCAGCGCGAGCGCCCAGGCGCCCTGCACCAGCGTGTTGACGGTCAGCTTCAGCGCGCGGGCGGTTTGCGCGACGCGCGCCGTCGTGTCGGCATCGAGCGTCGCGCGCCACGTGACCATCTCGGCATCCGCGCGGTCGGCCGTGCGTTCCGCGATCAGCGTCGGTGCGTCGAGCCGTGCCAGGCGCCCGGTCCAGAAGCGCTCGTCGGCGTCGCGGTCGCGCGTGCCGAGCCACGCGATGAAATCGCGATAGCGCAGCGCCGGACGGCTTGCGAACGGCGACACGGCGTCCGGGTCGCGATAGTCGCGCAGCACGTCGGCGAGCAGGCGCGCGGTGCTCCAGCCGTCGAGCAGCACGTGGTGACGCGTCCAGACGACCCGCCACGCGTCGTCCGTCACGCGGATCAGCGTGAGCCGCATCAGCGGCGGCTCGCGCCAGTCGAAGCCGCGCGTGCGGTCGGCCGCGAGCCATGCGTCGAAATCGGCGTCGAGCGCGTCGCCGCGCGTGCGCCAGTCGAGCTGTTCGACCGGCATGCGCGCGTGACGATGCACGCACTGCAGCGGCGCGGCTTCGTCCGGCATCACGCTCGTGCGCAGGATGTCGTGACGCGCGACCGACGCGTCGAACGCGGCCGCGAGCCGGTCGGCGTCCAGCCCGGTGGCGGTCGCGACGAGCTGGTTCACGTAGCTCGCGTGGCCGGGCGCGAACAGCGCATGGAACAGGATGCCCTGCTGCATCGGCGACAGCGGATACACGTCGTCGATCGTGCGCCAGTCGAGCGGCGCGCGTTCGATCGCGGCCTGCGTGAGGCCGGCGGCCTGTGCGAGCGGGAAATCGCCCGGCGTCGCGCCGGCGCCGCGATGCGCGACGCGCGACGCACATGCATCGACGAGTTCGCGCAGCGCGGCCGCGAAGCGGTCGGCGAACGCGTCGATCGTCGCGCGTTCGAATTGCGGCGCACCGTAGACCCAGTGCACCTTCAGCGTGCGCGCGCCGTCGCCGTCCGCGTCGAGGTACGCATGAATCGCGAGCGTGTTGCCGAGCGGCCCTTGGGGATCGCGCTCGACGCCGGTGCCGCCGAAACGCGGGACGAGCGTCGCATCGCGCGGCGCATCGAACTGGCCGAGATAGTTGAACGTGACGCGCGGACGCGGCACGGCAGCCAGCGCCGCACGCGTGGCCGCGTCGCCATAGTGCGCGAGCACGCCGAAGCCGAGCCCCTTGTGCGGCACCGCGCGCAGCGCGTCCTTGACCGCGCACAGCGTGTCGCGGGCCGTCGCTGCGACCGGCAGCGTCACCGGGTAATGGCTCGTCAGCCAGCCGATCGTGCGGCTGGCCTCCGCGTCGTCGAACAGCGCTTCGCGGCCGTGTCCTTCCAGTTCGACCCGGCACGATGCGGCGCCGCGCGCGCCGGCCAGCGCCAGCGCGAGCGCCGCGCCGAGCAGTTCGATCGTCTGCGTGCGATAGGCCGCGTGCGCGTCGGTCAATGCGGCGCGGGTCAATGCCGCGTCGATCGTCTGCACGACGACGGCGGCATCGGCGTTCGTCGCCGCTGCGTCGGGGTGATCGGGCACGATGTCGTCGCCCTGCGCCATGCCGGCCCAGTAGGTAGCTTCACCTGCGAACGGCGACGCCGGTTCCGTTGCCGCGCGGGCAAGCCGTGCAGCCCAGGCGTCGGCGCGCAGGCCCGGCTGCGACAGGCGGACCGGCGTGCGTTCGCATGCCGCGCGGTAGGCGGTGTCGAGGTCGTCGAGCAGGATGCGCCACGACACACCGTCGACGATCGCATGGTGAATCGCGAGATAAAGCCGCGTCGAACCGTCCGGCAGCCGTGCCGCGCACGCGCAGGCGAGCGGCCCGCGGCCGAGGTCGAGACGGCGTTGCAGCGCGTCGAAGCGTGCCAGCGCGTCGGCTTCGTCGCGTGCGGCGACTTCGACGAACGGCAGCGCGTCGTACGGCTTCGCCGCATCGCTCGCGTGCCACGTGCCGTCCGCGCCGCGTGCGAAGCGCTGGCGGAATGCGTCGTGATGCGTGAGCAACGCGTCGAATGCGCGTGCGAATGCGTCCGCGTCGAACGCGCCGCGCACGTCGAACGACACTGATTGGTTCCAGTGGCCGCGGTGCGGAATATCGAGCGCGAAGAAGCGTTGTTGTGCGGGCGTCAGGATCGGGGTGGCGGCCGGTGCGGCAGTGGCAGTCGCGGTCGGAACCGCACTCGCCGGCTGCGCTGCGACGGCCGTATCGTCCGTTTTCGCGATGCGCGCGAGTTCGGCGACGGTCGGCCCGTCGAACAGTTGCTTCGGCGTGAAGCGCACGCCGCGCTTGCGGGCACGGGCGATCACCTGCAGCACGAGGATCGAATCGCCGCCGAGTTCGAAGAAATTGTCGTCGCGTCCGACCTTCGGCGCCTTCAGCACGGCCTGCCAGACGTCGGCGAGCACCGTCTCGACTGCGCCCTGCGGCGCATCGCTGGACGCGCCCACAACCGGCACGGCGGCCAGTTCGCGCAAAGCCGCGCGATCGATCTTGCCGTTCGCGGTCACCGGCAGGCGCCGCAGTGCGACGAACTGCGCGGGCACCATGTAGTCGGGCAACGTCGCGGCGAGCGCGGCGCGTACCGCCGCTTCGTCGAACGCCACGCCGTCGCGCATCACCACGAACGTCGCGAGCCGCAGGCGGCCGTCGTGCTCGATCGCGAGCGTTTCGGCCTGCGCGATCGGGCCGGCCGCGCGCACGGCCGCGCTCACCTCGCCCGGCTCGACGCGGTAGCCGCGAATCTTCACCTGATCGTCGATCCGGCCGAGGAATGCGAGGCGGCCGTCCGTGCGCAACCGCACGCGGTCGCCCGTGCGATACAGCCGCGCGCCGGGCGTGAACGGATCGGGCACGAAGCGCTCGGCGGTTTGCGCGGGGCGGCCGAGGTAGCCGCGCGCGACGCCCGGCCCGCCCAGATACAGCTCGCCGGTCGCGCCGGTCGGCACGCACGCGCCGAACGCATCGAGCACCAGCGCGCGTGCATTCGGCAGCGGCAGGCCGAGCGGCACGCCGCTCGCGGGATCGCGCGCGTCGGCGGCAATCGACGCCGTGTCGCACGCGATCGCGCCGACGGTCGCTTCGGTCGGCCCGTAATGGTTGATCACGCGGCACGCTGGCGCGAGCGCGGCCAGGCGCGCGACGAGCGCCCACGTGAGCGTTTCGCCGCCCGTCACGAGCGCGTGACGCGGCAGCACGTCGGCCGGCACGCGCGCGTCGAGCAGCGCTTGCAGATGGCTCGGCACGATCTTCAGCACGCCGACTTCACGGCGGCGCATTTCGTCGGCGAACAGGTCCGGATCGAATGCGCACGCAGCCGGCAGCAGGTGCAGCGTGCGGCCCGCGCACAACGCGCCGAACAGCGTCGTGTGGCCGAGATCTGCCGCGACCGTCGAGACCATCGCGAACGATGCGTCGGGCGCGAACGCGAGTTCGTCGAGCATCCCCTGCACGTAGTCGGCCAGCGCGCCGTGCGAGACGACGACGCCCTTCGGCGTGCCGGTCGAGCCCGACGTATAGATCAGGTATGCGCCCTGTTCCGGGTGCGGCGCGACGCGCACGCCGGCCGCGTGGGCGAGCGTCGCGTCCTGCGCCAGCGCATCGACGTCGAGCGGCTGCGCGTCGATGCCCGTCGGCCATGCGGTCGGCTCCGCGACGAGCGCCCAGCGCGCGCCGCAGTCGGCGGCGGCCGCGGCGAGACGCGCGGCCGGCTGCGCGGGGTCGAGCAGTACGGCCAGCGCGCCGGCTTTCAGCGCGCCGAGCAGGCCGACGACGAAGCGCGACGAACGCTCGACGCAGACGACGACGGCCGCTTCCGCGGCCACGCCGCGTTGCGTGAGCGCCCGCGCGATGCGGTTCGATGCGTCGTCGAGTTCGGCGAACGTCAGCGACGTCGACGCGTCGGAAAGCGCGACGCGATGCGGATAGGCGGCTGCCTGCCGCGCAAACGCGGCGACGATGTCCGCATGCTCGATACGCAGCGCACGGCCGTCGCGCGGCTGGCGCGACGCAGCCGACGCATCGCACGGCAGCGCGGCCGTCGTGGCGTGCGGTTCATGGGCAGCGGACGCGACGAGCGCCGCATAGCTGTCAAGCCATGCACGCGCGGTATCGGCCTCGATGCAGTCGGTCGCATAGGCCGCGACCAGTTCGATCCCGTTCGCGTCGTCGGTGAAATCCAGTGCGAAGTCGAAGCGTGCGGCGAGATCGGGCCCCGGCGTCGCGACCGCCGTGGCGCCCGGCAACACGCTGTCGTGCCGTGCGTCGAACTGCTGCGCGAACTTCACGCGCAGCCATTCATCGCCGCGCTTGACGGGCGGCTTCACCGCGTCGACGACGCGCTCGAACGGCACGTCCTGATGCGCGACCGCGTCGAGCGCCGCGGTACGCGCCGCGTCGACGAGCGCGCGGAACGGCAGCGTCGGCGCCACGCGTACGCGCAGCGCGACCGTATTCAGGAACAGACCCAGCAATGCGCGCGTTTCAGGACGCTGGCGATGCGCGACCGGCACCGCGACGACGACGTCCGTTTCTCCGGTCAGGCGCGACAGCCATGCGTCGAGCGCGGCCAGCAGCACCGTGAAGACGGTCGCTTGCGCGTCGCGTGCGAGTTGCCGCACGTCGGCCGCGACCGCATCGGGCAGACGCACCGATACACGTGCGCCGTGCAGCGTGCGCGTGGCGCCCGGCTGGCGGTCGACCGGCAGCGCGAGCGGGCCCGGCACGTCGCGCAACGCGCCGCGCCAGTAGTCGAGCTGACGCTCGCCCTCGCCGCCGGCCAGCATGTCACGCTGCCAGTCCGCGTAGTCGGCGTACTGGATCGGCAATTCGGGCAGCGACGGCTCGCGGCCTTCGGCATACGCGCGGTACGCTGCCGACAGTTCGTCGAACGCGCAGCGCGAGCTCCAGCCGTCGGTGATCGCGTGATGCGCGGTCAGCAGCAGGCGGTGACGATCGTCGGCGAGCGCAACGAGTGTTGCGCGCAGCAGCGGGCCGCGTGCGAGGTCGAACGGCTCGGCTGCGTCGCGCTCGGCGAGACGCGCGGCTTGCGCGTCGCGGGCGGCCGGCGGTTGATCGCGCAGGTCGACCGCGGCGATCGACACCGGCAGATGCGCGTGAATCCGCTGCATCACGACGCCGTCGTCGTTGTCGACGAGGGTCGTGCGCCACGCTTCGTGACGGCCGATCACGTGATCGAGCGCTCGCTGCAGCGCGTCGCGGTCGAGCACGCCGTCGATCGTCCAGTGTGCGGCGATGTGATACGCGGCGCTGGCGTCGCGCGTTTGCGCGAGCACCCAGAAACGTTGCTGCGCGAGCGATGCCGCGCGATCGACGTACGGCGCGCCCGATGCGGCGGCATCGGCCGGTGCGCGGCGCGCGGCGATCGTGACCAGCGGTTCGCCGGTTTCGCGTTCCGCGCGATCGACCGTGTCGGCCAGCTCGGCGAGCGCCGGATCGGCGAACAGCGTATCGAGCCGCAGATTCACGCGCACGGCCGCACGGATCGCGGCCTGCAACTGCATCGCGGCGAGCGAATCGGCGCCCAGCGCGAAGAAACGATCGTCGCGCGACGGCATGACGTCGAGGCCGAGCAGCGTTTGCCAGAGGCCCGCGATCTGCTGTTCGGTCGGCGTGCGCGGCGCATCGCCGGCGGCTGGCGACGTGTCGCGCGCGGCGGCAATCCGCTCGCGCAGCGCGGCACGGTCGAGCTTGCCGTTCAGCGTGTACGGCAGCGCATCGCAACGCACGAACCGGTGCGGCTGCCACGCGGCCGGCAGTTGCGCGGCCACGTGCGCCTTCAACGCGGCATCGTCGGCCGCCGCGCGCAGCGCGACGCACGCGATCAGCCGCGTCGGCCCGTTGGCGGTGTCGGCGATCACGGCCGCATCGGCCACGGCCGGATGCGAGCGCAGGCACGCGGCGATTTCCGCCGGCTCCACGCGTACGCCGCGCACCTGGACCTGATCGTCGAGGCGGCCCAGATAATCGTATGCACCGTCGTCGCGCAAGCGTGCGAGGTCGCCGGTGCGATAGACGCGCGCGCCGGGCTCACCGTCCGCATCGGGAACGAAACGTTCGGCCGTGAGCGCCGGGCGGCCGTGATAACCGCGTGCGACGCACACACCGCCGAGCAGCAGTTCGCCCACTCCATCGGCTTCGGCGCCGTCGATGCGTGCGACCCGCGGGCCGATCACGCGGCCGATCGGCAGCGACGCATACGCGTCGTCCGCGGCCAGCACCGGCGTCTCGCCCGGTTCGACCGGCCACAGCATCGGCGAGATCACGGCTTCGGTCGGCCCGTAACCGTTGATCAGGCGCACCACCGGGAACGTGCGGCGCACGAATTCGAATGCCTGCTGCGGCAGCGCTTCGCCGCCGAACGCGAGCACGCGCAAGGCCGGCGGCACGCCGTCGCGCGCGGCGACGGCCGCGAATTCACGCAGGTATGCAGGCGGAAATGCGGCGACGTTCACGGCTTCGCGCACCATCAGCGTGTGAGCGTCGACCGGCGCGAACGGCTGCGGCGGCGCCACGACGATGCCGGCGCCGACCGCGAGCGGCGCGAGCCAGCATTCGTGCGCGGCGTCGAAGTTGACCGACGCGAAATGCAGCAGACGGTCGCCGGCCTCGATCGGCAGCGCGGCAGCAAGCGCGTCGCAATGCGCGGCGAGCGGCCCGTGCTCGACGACCACCGCCTTTGGCGTGCCGGTCGAGCCCGACGTATAGATCATGTAGGCGGCCGAACGCGGGTGCACATTCACAGTGTCGTCATCGAACCCGTGATCCTGCGCGACGCCCGATGCTTCGGCCGTCACGTCGAACGCGTGTTCGAATGGCGTGCCGAGCGCCGCGCGGCCGGCGGCGTCGACGATGCCGTGCCGCAGTTGCGCATCCTGCACGATCCAGTCGAGGCGCGCGGCCGGATGACGCGGATCGAGCGGCACGAATACGCCGCCGGCCTTGAGCACGGCCAGCAGCGCGACGAACAGTTCGCCCGAACGCTCGACGCACACGCCGACCCGCACTTCGGCGCCGACGCCGGCCGCGCGCAGTTGCCGGGCGAGCTGCGATGCACGTGCATCGAGCGCACCGCGCGACAGCCGCAGGTCGTTCTGGAAAGGCACCGCGATGGCGGGCGCGTCGGGCGCGACGCGCGCCAGTTCGCGGATTCGGTGATGCAGCGCAGTCGGGAAACTCGTCATGTGCATGAAGTCCTTCGGTCCGGCCGCTTCGGCCAAGTCTCGGGGCCGCTTGGGGCGGCTTCACTGGTGTGACGAACGGCGCGGCCGATTTTTTACCGTTTTGCGCGCAAAGTGCGTGCGGCCGCTTTTTTTGCCGATGGGACTAAATATTTGCGCGGCCCGTTCGTCTATCAGGGAGGAAAGCCGGAACGGGGCTCGCCCCGCCGCTTTCGCGTCAGATTTGCCGTTTCCGCGTTATTGCCTGCCTTCCCTTTACCGACGTTGCCGATGACAGCCGCCCACGAGCCTTCTTCCCCGCCGTCCCTCGACGCTTCCCCCGGCCGCCCCGCGGCGCGCCTGATCCTTGCGCTGCTGCGCGAAAGCCGCGTGTCGCTCACGCTGGCGCTCACCGCGTGCGTGCTGAACGGCGTCGCGAGCGTGCTGCTCGTCGCGACGCTGAACCGCGCGCTGTCGCAACCGGGCGCCGCCGACGCGGCGCTCGCGTGGCGCTTCGCGCTGTGCGCGGTGATCGCGCTCGTCACGCGGATCGTGTCGGGCACGCTGTTCGCCCGCCTGTCGCAGGACACGATGGCGCGCTTGCGCGTGCATCTGGCGCGGCGCGTCGGCGCGGCCGAGCTGCGCGACATCGAGCGGATCGGCGCGGCGCCCGTGCAGTCGGTGCTGACCGACGACGCGACCAACGTGTCGATGCTGTTCTTCGCGCTGCCGAACCTGGTCATGCACGGCTCGATCGTGTTCGGCTGCCTCGGCTACCTGGCGTGGCTGTCGTGGCCCGTGTGCCTGCTGGCGCTGGCCGCGATCATCGCCGGCTCGCTCGGCTATCACACCGGCGATCGCCGCGCGATCGCGGCGCTCGAAGCCGCCGGCCAGGCGCAGGACCGCCTGTTCGGCTATCTCGGCTCGCTGTTCTCCGGCGCGAAGGAGCTGAAGCTGCACGACGCGCGCGCCCGCCAGTTCGTCGACGGCCAGCTCGGCGCCGCGATCGGCGAAGTGCGCGACCACCGCCGCCGCGCGTTCAGCGCGTACGCGGTCGGGGTCGGCTGGATCATCTTCCTGTTCTACGTGTTCCTCGGCGTCGCATCGTTCTGGCCGCAGCTCGGCGTGCATGCCGATCCAGCCACGGCGGCCGGCTACGTCGTCGTGTTCCTGTTCATGCTCGTGCCGCTCGACGGTCTGCTGAACAACCTGCCGACCGTCAACGCGGCGCGCGTGTCGCTCGGGCGGATCGAAGGCGTGATGGCCGAATTCGGCGCGCTGCGCACGGTGCCGCCCGCGGCCGATGCGCCCGACGTGCCGCCGGCCGGCGCCGTCACGCTGCGCGGCGTCACGCACGCGTATTTCCACGAACGCGACGAACGGATGTTCAGCATCGGGCCGATCGACCTGACGATCAAGCCGGGCGAGCTCGTGTTCATCGTCGGCGGCAACGGCAGCGGCAAGACCACGCTCGCGAAGGTGCTGACCGGGTTGTACGAGCCCGAACAAGGCACGATCGAGGTCGACGGCCGCACGATCGGCTGGCGCGAGCGCGCGGCCTACCGGCAGCGCTTCAGCGCGGTGTTCAACGATTTCCACCTGTTCGATGCGCTGCTCGGCATCGTCGACCCCGACGATCCGTCGCGTGCGCAGGCCGATGCGCGGGCGAACGCGCTCGTCGCGAAACTCGCGCTCGATCACAAGGTGAAGGTGGTCGACGGCGCGTTCTCGACGCGCGCGCTGTCGACCGGGCAGCGCAAGCGGCTCGCGCTCGTCGTCGCGTACCTGGAAGATCGCCCGTTCTACCTGTTCGACGAATGGGCGGCCGACCAGGACCCGTCGTTCAAGGCCGTGTTCTACGAGCAACTGCTGCCGGAGCTGCGCGCGCGCGGCAAGGCCGTGATCGTGATCACGCACGACGACCGCTACTTCGATCTCGCCGATCGTCTGCTGAAGCTCGACAACGGGCGCATCGTCAGCGACACGCAACCGGCACGCCTGCGTGCACAGGATGGCGTCGATGCGCTGAGCGCGTAACCCGACAGTTGCTCAAAAAAATCGCCGGCACGCTGCATGGGCAGTGTGCCGGCGATTGTCGTTTCAGCGGGGAATGTGGCTGACGTGTGGCGAAAAGGAATGGCGGAAGCCACGCGTCGTCGGGCCGATCACGACGCCCTGCCCGTCAACGCGGCATCGCCTGCTGCTCGAAGCACGCCGCGCTCAACGCACGGCCGGCAGCTTCAACATCGTGTCGGTCATCACGTCGGCCAGCTTCAGCGCCGACATCGGACCGCCGAACCCCCAGATGTTGCGCTCGATCAGCGCGATCCGGTGTTCCTTCAGCGCGGGCACGAAGCGCCACACCGGCGAATCGAGTTTCGCCGACAACGGCACGTCCATCCCCGACGCGGTCACGAACAGCACGGCGAGGTCGCGCTGCCGCAGCAGATCGGCCGACGTCACGTACAACGTGCCTTCCCGCGTCGGCTTCTTCGGCCACGGCTCGAGCCCGAGCGCCCGCGCGAGGCCCGCCGACGTGCTGTTGCCCGTATAGGCCCAGTAACGATCGGGCAAGCCGAGATCCTGCAGCAGCGCGACACGCTCGCCGTGGCGGCCCGCGGCCGCGAGCCGCGCCGCATTGCGGGCGATGCCGGCGTCGAGTTGTGCTTCGACCGCCTGCGCGCGCGCGTCGCGCCCCGTCACCGCGCCGATCGTCCGGAAAATCTGCCGCATCCAGTCGAGCTGCGTGACCGGCACGCCGTCTTCCGACACGTTCGGGCTGAACTGGAACAGGATCGTCGGCGCGATCCGGTCGAGCGCGTCGAAGATCGGCGCGTGCCGGAAGCCGACGCCGATGATGAGATCCGGCTTGACCGCCGCGATCGCCTCGAGCCCCGGCTCCTGCCGCGAGCCGATGTCGGTCACGTGCGCGAGCTGCTCGCTCCGGTAGCCGAGCCAGCCCGGGTAGAACGCCGTATCGGCCATCCCGGCCGGCACGAGGTCGAGCGCGATCACGCTTTCCGCGAACATGAAGTCGAGCGCGACCACGCGCTGCGGCCGCACGGGCATTTTCGCGCTGGCCTGCGACACGACAGGGTTGCCGGCCAGCGACACGGCGCGTTGCGAACCGCCCGCGCCCCCGGCCACGGAGGCGGCCGCCGCCGATGCGGAAAACACACCGCAGCACGCGGCGCCGAACGCCGCCGCGAGTGCACCGAGCGCGTGCCGGCGGCCGGCGTGCGTCACCGGATCGCGTCCTGCTCGGCCAGCGCCGCGTCGTCCATCGTCAGTAGCAGGGGGCAGCTTCCACACAGTTGCGTTTCTCCAGGAATTTCGTAGCGCAGGCAGCACACGCGGCGCGCGCGAAACGGCGTCGGCAGCAGCGGCGAGCGCGGCACGGCATCGCGCACGGGCTGGCGCAGCGGATTCGATTCGCCGCGCACGCAGGTCGAACCGAACAGCCAGTTCGCGTCGCCCACGGGATCGGCCGCGCACGGCAGCGAGCGATACGTATCGAGCAGATAGTCGAGCAGGTTGCCCGCGTTGCTCCACAGCACGCGCGGCGTGACGCGGGCCATCGCCGCGAGCAGGTCGATCACCGCGCCGAGATGCGCGATGAGCCCCGCATAGCGCGGCTCAGGATCGTCGCACGGCGCGCCGAGCGCGTCGCTCGCGAAATACAGCGCGGCCGGCATACCGTCGTCGAGCGCGACGAACGTGCGCTCGGGCGTCATGTCGAGCGGCCGGCCGAGCGTCAGCGCGGCGACGACGCCGGCCGGCGCCGCGCGGCCGAAATAATATTTGCTCCATTGCGACATCAGCGCGCGCGCATGCTGCGCCGGATCGCCGCCGTAATGGTCGACCATCGCGCCGAGCACGGCGTCGCGATGCGCTGGCAACGCGCTGACGGGCACGACGACGCGGCCCGGCGCATGCGCATCGTCAGGCATGCCGAGCCAGACGACGTCGAGGTGCTCGGCGAACGGTTCCGGCGCGAACGCCGAAAAGCGCGTGGCGCGCGCGCCGTCGAGCGCCGGCGTCATCGCCCCGCGCGCCGGGCGCGGCGCCCCTCGAGAATCAGCAGACCGAGCAGGTACGGCGCGCCGATCAGCGCGGTCAGCACGCCGGCCGGCACTTCGCGCGGCGCGACGACGGTGCGCGCCGCGAGATCCGCAAACCCGAGGATCAGCGCGCCGCACGCCGCCGCGAGCCACAGCCGCGTGCGATGCCGGCGCGCGCCGAGCATCGTCGCGACGTGCGGCGCCATCAGCCCGATGAAGCCGACCGGCCCGACCGCTGCGACGGCCGCGCACGCGGCGAGCGTCGCGATCGTCAGCGCGAGCGGCCGCAGCGCGGCCACCGGCAGGCCGAGCGCAGCCGCCTGGTCGTCGCCGAGCGCGAGCATGTCGAGCGGTTTCGCGAGCCACGCGAACACCGGCACCGCGAGCACGCACCACGGCAGCAGCATCGACACCTCGCCCCAGCTGCGGCCATACGTGCCGCCGACGAGCCACACGACGAAGCGCGCGGGCTGCACGCTTTCCTGCGTGATCAGCCATTGCGCGAGCGTGGTCCACAACGCACCGATCACGATGCCGGTCAGCGCGACCGCGAGCGGCGCGTAGCGATGCCGGTGATTCAGCGCGAGCGTGATCGCGAGCGACAGCCCGCCGCCGATCAGCGCGGCGGCGGCCAGCGTCACGTGGCCCATCAGCGGCCACGTCGACAACGCGAACAGCGTGACGAGCCCCGCACCCTGCGTGACGCCGAGTACTTCGGGGCCCGCGAGCGGATTGCGCACGACGCTCTGCATCGCGACGCCGCTGACCGCCAGCAACGCGCCGGCGAGCAACGCGCACAGCAGGCGCGGCATGCGCAGGTCGATCAGCATCCGCGCGAGCGCATCGTGACCGGACAGCGCCGCCGACCAGCGCGCGGGCGACAGCCATTCGGGGCCGGCGGACACGCCGACGAAAACCACCAGCCCGCCCGCCACGACGAACAACGCGGTGCGCAGCGGCCAGCCGAGCCGTTCGAGCCAGCCGACGAGCCGCGTCGAGCCGCCACCCGCCGCGCGTTCGGCATCCGCATGCAGCACGCCCGACCACGCGGCGCCGCGCCGGATCATCGCGAGCATCAACGGCGTGCCGACCAGCGCGATCGCGACGCCGGTCGACAGCGTCGCGTCGAGGCCCGACGCGAGCACCGCGCTGTCGGTGACCAGCACGAGCGCGCCGCCGGCGAGCGCCGACAGCGGCACCAGCACGCCGAGCCGCGCCGCACGCGCGCCACGCACCTGGCGCAGCAGGTTCGGCGCGACGAGGCCGACGTACGACAGCGGGCCCGCGATGCTGACGGCCACGCTCGTGAACGCGACCGCGACGATCGTCGCGGCGAGCCGCGTCGCATCGACGCGCACGCCGGCCGCGGCCGCCGCATCGTCGCCGAGCGTGAGCGGATTCAGCGGCCGGATCACGAACGGCAGCGCGGCGAGCGGCACGACGAGCCAGCGCGCGGCGAGCGCGAGGCCCGTCGCGCCCGGCTGGTACAGGCTGCCGTTGGTCCACAGCGCGGCGCCCGCGATGTTCTGCTCGAAGAACGCGAGCACCAGTGTCGACAGCGCGGCGAACAGCAGCATGCATACGCTGCCCGCGAGCACGAGCCGCAACGGCGTCGCGCGCCAGCCGCCCGCCGCGACGATCGCGCACGCGGCCGCGACGAGCCCGCACACGAACAGCAGCGGCACCGTCGCGACGCCCGCCAGCGCCGGCACCAGCATCGCCGCGAGCAGGCCGAGCTGGGCGCCACCCGTCACGCCGAGCAGGTCGGGCGACGCGAGCGGATTGCGCGTGAGCGACTGGAACAGCGCGCCGGCGATGCCGAGGCAGCCGCCCGCGACGAGCGCGGCCGCCACGCGCGGCAGATTGAGGTCGAACAGGAACACGTGCGCGAGCGACGCGGCATCGCTGCCGGGCGCCGCGTCCCACCACACGCGCAGATCGGGGGCGATCCGCAGCGCCGCGAGCAGCGCGATCAACGCGACGAGGCCGAACGCGATCGCGCCGGCCCGCCCGCGGGTCGCCCCTCTGCCCGCCGCCGCGAGGCGCTTGCGCATCGCGAACGTCGTCATACGGCGAGATCCCGATCGAACACGCCGGCCGCCTGCGGCGCGCCGTCGGTCGACGGCCCGTAGGCCGGCACGCACATCGGCGCGCCCGTCTGCGGATGCGCGAGCTTCAGCATCTCGACGCCGAATGCCGCGCGCAGGCGCGCCGGGTCGAGCATCGCGTCGGGCGTGCCCTGCGCGACGAGGCGGCCCGCGCGCATCAGCACGATCTCGTCGCTGTACGCGGCCGCCTGGTTCAGGTCGTGCAGCACCCACACGATCGTCAGGCCGCGCGCGCGGTTCAGCGTACGCAGCGCATCGAGGATGTCGAGCTGGTGATGAATGTCGAGATAGGTCGTCGGTTCGTCGAGCAGCACGATCGGCGCCTGCTGCGCAAGCGCCATCGCGATCCACGCGCGCTGGCGTTCGCCGCCCGACAGCGCACCGACGTCGCGCTCCGCGTCGCCCGCGAGGCCGCTCGTGTCGAGCGCCTCGTCGATCGCCGCCTGATCGGCGCGCGACAGGCCGCGCAGGAAGCCTCCGTACGCATAGCGTCCGTACGCGACGAGCTCGCGCACGGTGAGGCCCGACGGAATCTGGTTGAACTGCGCGAGCATCGTCAGCTCGCGCGCGAGCGCGCGACGGCGAAACGACGCGAGCGGCTGGCCGTTCACTTCGACATGGCCGGCACGCGCGGGCTGCAGGCCCGCAAGCGTGCGCAGCAGCGTGCTCTTGCCGCAGCCGTTCGGTCCGCACAGCGCGGTTACGCGGCCGGCCGCGATCGACAGGTCCAGCCCGTCGATCACGACATGGTCGCGATATCCCACCGACAGCCCGCGCGCGGCAAGCGCGGCGGTACTACGCGTCATCAATCCTCCGTTCGGTCGCGCGGGACCGTGTAACTCTGCGCCATCGCGACGACGACCTTGCGCGGCCCCTCGAACGGGTCGCGGGCATGTGCGGTCAGCATGTTGTCGAGCATCAGCACGTCGCCGGTGCGCCACGGGAACACGATGCGCTGCTGGTCGAGCACGCCGCGGATCTGCGCGAGCGCATCGGCCTCCAGCGGCTCGCCATCGCCGTAATACACGTTGCGCGGCACGTTCTCGAGCCCGACCGCGTCGACCAGCGCTTCCTGCATGTCGTCGTCGAGCGCCGACAGGTGAAACAGGTTCGCCTGGTTGAACCACACGCGCTCGCCGGTGCGCGGATGACGTGCGACGGCCTGGCAGCGTTCGCGCGTGCGCAGCAGCAGTTCGCCGTCGTCGTCGGTGCGCCACGCGCATTCGATGCCGCGCGCCGCGCACATCCGCTCGACCTCGGCCGGCTCGTCGGTGCCGAACGACTGCTGCCACGGCAGATCGAGCCCCTGCCCGAAATTGCGCACGTACAGCAGCTCGCGTTTCTCGAAGCGCGCGACGAGCGCCGGATCGAGCGCGCGATACACGGCGCGGCTGTCCGCGATCGGCGTCGCCCCGCCCTTCGGCGCGGCCAGCGCGCAGTGGAACCAGATCCGCAGCGGCCATTCGCGCGTGTACGACTGCTCGTTGTGCAGCGGAATCGCGCGGTGCGGCGGGTATTCGGTCGACGTGTAGACCGCGCCTTCGACCTGGCTGCGCGGCGTCGACGCGTATTCATAGCCGATCAGCGGATCGCCGAACGAGGCCGCGAATTGCTGGAACGCGTCGATCGACGGCACGTGAAAGCCCGTGAACAGCACGCCGCCCGCCCGTTCGAGCGTGTCGGCCGCGATCTCGCGCGCCAGCGGCGCGACGTCGTCGATCGACATCCCGTCGCTGCCGCGCGGCGACACGACGGTGGGCAGCCCCGGCTCGATACGCAGGTCGTCGAGCGTCGGCAACGAAAGCAGGGTCATGCAACGTCCTCTTCAGGTGGTGCGCCGCACACGCGGCACAACGGGTCACGACGCGCGCGTCGCGCGCTCGCCGTCCATCGCGCGGCGCAGGCTCGCGGGGCGCATGTCGGTCCAGACGGTCTCGATGTGCGCGAGACAGTCGGCCTTCGGGCCGCTCACGCCGACCTCGCGCCAGCCGGCCGGCACGGGCCGGAACGTCGGCCAGATCGAATACTGTTCTTCGTCGTTGATGACGACCGTATAGACGAGATCGTCGGTGTCGGCGGAAGGCGTCGGGGCTTGCGTCATGATCGGAAATCGCTGGGCGGTTGAAGGAGGCGAAGCGGCGAATTCGGCCGCTCCTGTCTGATAGACGGTTGGCCGGCGCGTTTTTTTACCGCCGCCGCGCGCGGCCGCCCAGGAACACCGGGCACGCGACGCCGCGATGGCACGCATCGAGGCATTCCGCGCAGTGACGTTCCGCGTCGCGCACCATGAAATGCACGAGCGTCTGCGACACGTTCAGCGCGCGCGCCGCGGTCTGCAGCGTCTCCTCGCGCAGCCGCACCATCTCGAATGCCGCCCGGCTGCGCGCCGGCAGGTCGTCGAGCGCGGCCCACACGCGCCGCAGCGTATCGCGCGTCATCAGCGCGGCTTCCGGCGTCGGCTCGGGCGACGGCACGTCGTAGCCGTCGTCCTCTTCCGTGTGATAGACGTTTTCGAGGCTTTGCCGGCGGCACGCGTCGATCGACGCATTGCGCACCATCCGCGTCACGTACGCGACCGGCTGGCGCACCGCGTCCTGGTTCGGGAATTCGACGAGCTTCACGAACACGTCGTGCACGACGTCTTCCGCGCGGCTCGCGCAGCCGACGAAGCCGCGCGCGACGTTGACCAGCATCGCGCGATGCGAGATCAGCACGTCGAGCAGCGCGCCCTGCGCAGCGGGCTGGGACGCCCGGCGCGCACGCGGCGCGGCGCGCGGCGGCAGGTCCGGATAACTGCCGAGAAACGGGTTTGCCGCTGCCGCCGCCGGTCGGTCGAGCACTTCCGCCATGGCCATCGATCTGCTCCGTCAAATTCCGAGATAGCGCAATTTAACGTAAACGCAAATCATTCTCAATCCGATTACAGGATGTCCCTTTCGGTTGTCGGGATTTGTCTGAACAATTGCCGGAATCGTTGCCGGAGTGGACGCGTACGCGCCCGGGCCACGCGGACTGCCTTCACTTCGCCGACGCAGGCTTTCACGTTTTTGACGACGGGCTTGCACGTGTCATCGGCGGTAGCAACTTCTTACCACGTGAAATTTCGGGGGCTCGTACGATCGACTTGCCGTTTCCAAGGGAGAACAACATGAAATCCATCGTGTTATCCGCCGTCATGGTGGGCGCACTGTCGAGCGTGATGCTCACCGGCTGCGTCGCCTACCCTGGCCCGGCCGAAGTCACGATCGGCTGGCATGGCGATCGTTACTGGGACGGAAATCGCTACTGGGAGCGCCGCGACTGGGAAGCCCGGCATGCCGGCCCGCGTGACGACCGCCGCGACGATCGACGGGACGACTACCGGGACGACCGCCGCGACGAACCCCGGCCGCAGTGGTGATGCCGCTGCGCACCCTTGATCCATCATTGAACGACAGGACCTCGACATGAAGACGCTACTGAAAACCCTCACCGCCGCCGCCGTGGCCGCTGCCGTGCTCGTGCCGGCCATCGCCGAAGCGCATCCGCACCGCGTGTGTCACTTCGAGCATCACCATCACCGGGTGTGCCACTGGGTGCGTTGAGCATCGCGCGGCAGATGCGGGAAAGCGCCGGCACGCCGGCGCTTTTTCGTTTTGGCGGCTCGAATTGCGCGGGTGCCGCCGTATCGGGATTCACGCGCACGGCGTCGCGAGCGTCAGGCCGGTGCTGGTCGAAGCCAATCCTGCTTTCGCGAACGCGCAGCGCCATCCGTTCCCCGGATGGCGCGCCACGCGGATGGATGTGGCCCGGGCATCGCCCTCGATATCAATAGATGAACAACCGGATCGTCGCCGTCGCGTCGAACCGGCCGATCTTCGGCGGCCCGAACGACTTCAGCACCGCGTCCATCAATACGCTCTGGTTCATGACGTTGGACGGGAATTGCGCGAGGTTGAACTGTTCGTTGAACGGAATCGCCTTGCCCTGGCTGTCCTCGATGCCGATACCGAAATTGCTGTCCTTCGCGGGAACCAGCAAGCCGTTCTGAACCGGATAGCTCGTTTCGAAGTACCCGTCCACCCGCACCGCGACGTTGCACTTCTTGGTCAGCGACAGCGAAAAGCGCTTGCGCGGCACCGCCGGCAGGAAGCCGTTGCCGACCGCCTGCACCTGCCCGAAATTGACGATGCCCGGTTCGGGCGTCACGAGCACGTCGACGAAGCACGGCGTCGGCTTGAGGTTGCGCAGGCCGCTCAGGCGGTACTGGAAGCTCGTGCCGAACGCATTCAGCCCGAACTCGCCGTCGAACTGGAACACCGTATAGATATCGCTCGGCGGCTGGACCCAGTTGCCTCTTTTGCGCACGACGACCTGATAGTCGATGCTGATGCTTGTCCGCTGGCAACGCCCGCGGTCGAAGTCGTACCTGCTGCACGGCGGCACCGAATATCCGGTAAACACCCCGCCGCCGCGATTGCTGGTCTTGTCGAAATAATCGACGCCCTTGTAGCGGATGCCGATCTCGAGCCCCCATGCGGCCGGGTCCGTGCGATTCGGATTCGCGTAGAAGTAAATGTTGTCGACGACCTTCAGGCTGCCGGCATCACCCAGATCCTTGTAGCAATACCCCGACGTCGTGCGTACCGGCGACACCCAGATCACATAGCCGTCCGGCGCGTCGGTCGGATACGACGCCACGCCGCCGATCGGCTCGGTCAACGAGGTCGCGCCGCTGTTGGTCAGGCAGCGCAGCGCCCATGCGGGCTGCACCGCCGCGATCAGCACCGCGAGCACGACCCAGCGCAGCCACGCCGCGAGCGGCGACACGCGTTGTCTCGCGACCCCGCTCATTTCTTCACGCTCTTGCACGCACCGGCCTCGCACGCATACTCGACCGCCACCTGGCCGCCGTAGTCGTCGATATGCGTGACGAACAGCGTCGACGGCGTCGCGGCCTTGAACGGCACGTCGGCCGTGCTCATCGGGCTCACCATGACCGGCTCGATCGGCACCGGCGTCTTCTGCGCGCCCGCGCTCACGTCGACCACCGTCACGTGGTAAGGCGTCGGATTGTCGAACACCAGCTTGTGCGCGGCCGCATCCACCCGCAGCGTCATCGGCAGCGTCCAATCCTCGTCGCGCGCGGGCTGCACGGCCTTCGGCCGGTAGAACAGCTTCATCTGCGTGTGCAGCGCGATCTGCAGCGTGTTCGGCGTGTCGGTCTTCGGCGGCACTTCGCGGATGTTCAGGTAGAACACCGTTTCGCGATCGGCCGGCAGTTGCGTACCGGGCAGCTTCGCGATCCGCAGCACGTTGCGCTCGTTCGCCTCGACCCGCTGCAGCGGCGGCACGACCATCAGCGGCGACGTGATCTTGTTGCCGTTCGCATCTTCGAGCCACGACTGCACGAGATACGGATACGTCGTGCTCTTGTTGGTGATCGTCACGATCGCGGCCTGTTCGCCTTCGTTGAAGATCACGCGCGTGCGATCGGGCACGATCGCCGCATGGGCGGCGCCGGCAAGCAGCGCGCCGGCGGTGGCGAACGCACACAGCGCGCGCCGCGGGAGGGAAAGGGAAAAGGAATGCTTCATCGCTGGGTCCGTGAAATCATCGTTCGCCCCGCGCGGCCGCTGCATGCGACTCGCCGGGCGGCTGGCACGTCACCGGGATCGGCGTGCCTTCGAGTTGAAGCTGGTTCGGCAATGCGTCGATCGTGCAGAGCGTCCGTTCGCCCGCCCGCACCGCCAGCGTGGATTTCGGCTGAACCTGAGTCAGGAACGCCGCACCGCCCTCGCCGACGATGCCGAGTTCCTTGCCGTTCGCCGCGTCCTGCACCGACGCCCCGAACGGCAGCGGCTTGCCGGCCGCATCGGTCAGCGTCAGGTACAGGTTGCTGCCGCGCGCGGCGGAAAACTTCACGAAGCCGATCGCGCCGTCGGTCAGCACCATGCGCTGGATCGGGTTCGTCACCTGCACTTCGAGCGGCAGCTTCTCGACGTTGACGGTCGCGTCGTACACGTTGTACGGCGAGATACCGTCGAGCACCGCGTAGCCGCGCGAATCGGTATGCGTGAGCGTGCCGGACAGCGGCACGTCGGGCACGCCGTCGGTCGACACCAGCAACCGTGTATCGCCCGCATTGCCGTTCGCGTGCGCGGACACGCCGTACTGCGTCGCGACGAACGAGCCGTCGACTTCGAGCGACGCGGCCGCATACGCATTGGCGAGCGTCGACGCCTGCGCGTTGAGCTGGTACGCCGACGTGCGCTGGCGGAAGCTCGCGTTCGCCGACGCGCGGCCGTCGGTCGCGCCCGCGTTGACCTGGTAGGTACGGCCGGCCGAATCGTCGTAGATGTAGCCGGCGTTCGCGCTGGTGCTACCGCTGCCCGTCGTCAGGTTCGACGTGACGGTGTGACGGCCGCCGATCGGCAGCGTCGCGGTGACCGAGAACTGGTTGCCGCTCGCGCCCGCGCTCTGCGTGCGGAATGCCGACACGCTCACGTTCAGGTTGCGCAGCGTGCCGATCGAGAACGCGCGCGTGAGCGTCAGGCCGACCCGCTGCTCGGACGAACGCGCCCAGTAGGTCGTCTGGTCGTACGAGAAATAGGTCGACGTGTCGCCGAAGCGCTTCGACAGCGTCGCCGAATAGCGCTGCTTGCTGTTGGCGAGGCCGTATGACGTCGGGTCGCCGGAGAACTGCGCGAAGTTCGTATATTCGCGCTCGGAGAAGCGGTAGCCGAAGAAGCGCACGTCGGCATCAAGCCCGTCGAAGTGCTTCGAATAGTTGATGCGGTACGAGTTGCCGTTGCGCGTCGCGCCGCTCCACCACAGCTTCGCCCGCGCGTGCGTCACGTCGGCCGACACCGCGCCGAACGCGCCGAAATCGCGGCCGACGCCGAGTGCGACCGACGTGTAGCCCGACGCGGCGATGAAGCCGCCATAGGCCGTGATGTCGAACGGCAGGCCGTACGCGATTTCGCCGAAGCCGAAGAACGGCGTGATGCCGCCGCCACCGAACAGGCGCGGCTTGCCGACCGCCGCCTTGTAGCGCAACTGGCCGGTACGCGCGAGGAACGGCACGGCGGCCGTCGTCACCTGGAAGCGCTGCACGCTGCCGTCTTCTTCCTCGACCGCCACGTCGAGCGTGCCCTGCACGCTCGTGTTGATGTTCTGCAGCGCGAACGCGCCCGGCGACACGCGCGTCACGTACAGCACGCGGCCGGCCTGCGACACGGTCACGGTCGCGTTGGTGCGCGCGACGCCCGAGATCAGCGGCGCATAGCCGCGCAGCGACGGCGGCAGCATGCGGTCGTCGCTGCGGATCGACGCGCCCGTCAGCGCGAACGTATCGAAGATGTCGGAGGTCAGGTAGTCGTCGCCGAACGTCACCGTCGACTGGATCGACGGCAGCGCGCGAAACGCATAAAGCCGGCTGAAGCGGAACGTGCGATCCGCGTACGCCGTATTGCCCACGTTCGATTGCGCCTGGTAGTCGCCGCGAAAACGCCACGCATCCCAGTTCGCGCCAATCGTCCCGTAGGCCTGGATCGAATTCGTCTGCCCGCCGCCCGCCCCGAAGTTGCGGTTCGTGTTCGCGATCACGCGATAGTCGAGCATCGCGCCCGGAATGCCTTCGGACCACCGCGACGGCGGCAGGTAGGTCGAATCGGTGAACTCGAGCGCGGCCTGCGGAATCGTAATCTTGAGCCGCCCGTCGCTTTTCAGGTAACGCACGGTCGCGCCCTCGATCGCGCCGAGATCGACGCACCGCCCGCCCTGGAAGCGCGGCAGGTCCTTCGCGAGCGACGGCTTCAGCCCGAACTGGGCGACGAGTTCCGGCCGCAGGCACGGCTTGCCCGCGCCCGATGCATCGAGCGCAATGAACTCGATCGCTTGCAGCCCGTAGAACAGGTCGTTGACCTGCACGTCGAGCATGTACTCGCCGGGCAACGTGAAGTCCGGCTGCGAGAACTGCGACAGGTCGACGTTGCTCGTTCCGTCGATGTCGAGGAACGACGAATTGAATTCCGTCGCCTGGCTCTGGCTGCCGACGACCAGCACGGAGACGCAAAGGAAGGAATGTCTGATTCGCACGCGGCGCTACCGGGAGTCCAGGGAGAAGGAAACGGGAGGAAAGAGGCAGGAGGAAGGGATGCACGCATCCCTCCTCCGGTACGGACGCTTACTGGTAGCGGACCGTGAAGTTCGCGACGCCGTCGGCGGTACCCGGCGTCACGCCGGCTGCCGTCGCTTCGTACATCGCGGCGAAGCGCGCGGTGTTCGTGCCGTTCTGCAGCAGCGTCGGGGCCTTCTGCTCGGCGCCGTTGTCGAGGTATTCGCCCGACGCGGCTTGCAGGCGGATGCCGACGTTGGTGGCCGAACCGATCGTGGCGAGCAGCTTCGGCTGGCCGGCGCTCGACGTGCCCGTGAACGTGAAGTACGCGTTCTGCGCGATGCTGGTGTCGCAGTCGGTCAGCTTGATGTCGAACGACACCGGGTCCGACTTGTCGCCGGCTTGCTTGAACTTGTTGGTCGGCACCTTGCCGAGCTGCACGGTCTGGTTGACCGAGTTCGAGTCGATGCCGCATGCGCCCGCGACGATTTCGCCCGTGAAGTTGATCGTGCCGGTGCCCGCTGCGAAGGCCGAGGTGGACAGGGCCGCGAGTGCGACGGCGGACAGGATGGATTTTTTCATGACGTTTCCCGTAAGGAGTGCGATTGGAATGGACGACGTGGCGGACACAAACGGCAGCGCATGGTGGCTCCCGTCCGACACGAGGCGGCATTATCGAGATAACCGTGAAAGATTTCTGTAAATCATTGTCAAATGATTCTGACAATGTTCGATTCAGCCCTCTAAAACCTCATTCCTTCCCTTTAATTTTCAATCCAGGAATTTTTGTCCGCAGTCCTTTTTTATTTTCCGGAACCAATTGAAGATTAAGGGAATTTCTTGCCGATAATCGCCGCCATCCCGCTCTCCCTTGCCGGTATTGGCTTGTGCAGCCCCGCCACTCAAAAGACAAAACATTGTCCAACGCCGCCATCGTTGTCCGATTACAACGTGGATATCGATTCATTTTCAACTGACAGGAAATGAACGGCGACATTCATTCGATACGGATTTATCGCGCAAACGATTGCGAAAAGCATACAAACGTTTTACCGCGACATTTTGCCGCCGCCATTAATTCCAATACATTGATTAATTAGATCGTCAATTGCAGATATGCAGGCGCGGCCTCTGGAACGCGGCTGACATGCCGGATCGGGCGAGATGAAAAAGCGGAAGAAGTGCGGCACACGTTTGCGCCGACGGGCGGCACGATCGGTTTGCGGATGTGGATGCGGGTGCGGCGAAAGCCACCCTTTCGCGGTGCTGCTGGATGGGAACGCGACGAGCGGATGCGCTGAACAGCGAAAGGAAGCGCCGATGACGATCGGCGGTACGACGGGCAGCATGCCCTGTCGAAGCGGCGGTCGCACGTCGACGCGCGCGACCGCCGTCATGCCACCCGACACGCCGCGGCGTCGGGCGACGCATCGGCCGTCACGCGGAAGCCGCGGCCTCCGCCGTGGCCGGCGCCCAGCCGCCGCCGAGCGCGCGATACAGCGCGATCGCATTCGCCAGCCTGAGCTGCCTGAGCCGGATCAGCTCCTGCCCCGACTCGTACGTGCTGCGCTGCGCGTCGAGCAGTTCGAGATAGGTCGCGACACCACCCGCATAACGACGCTCCGCGAGCTTCAGCCGCGCGCCGTCCGCCGCATACACGTCCTGCTGCGCGGTCAGCTGCCGGTCGATCCAGTCGCGCGCGGCGAACGCATCGGCCACTTCGCGAAACGCGGTCTGCACTGCCTTCTCGTATTCGGCGACCGCAATGTCCTTGCGCGCGTGCGCAACGTCGAGGTTCGCGCGATTGCGTCCGCCCGCGAAGATCGGCAGCGTGATGCGCGGTGCGAACGTCCATACGCTCGTGCCGGCCGCGAACAGGTTCGAGAACGCGTCGCTCACCGAGCCGTAGTCGGTCGTCAACGCGATGCGCGGGAAGAACGCCGCGCGCGCCGCGCCGATGTTCGCGTTCGCGGCCTTCAGCCGCCCCTCGGCCTGCCGGATGTCCGGCCGCCGTTCGAGCAACTGGCTCGGCGCACCCGGCGCCACGGGCGCGATCGACAGCGTGTCAAGCGCGGTCGCGTCGTCGGGCACGTTGCGCGCGAAATCGCCCGCCAGCAGTTGCAGCGCGCGGACGGCCTGCGCATGCTCGCGCTGCAGCGCGGCTTGCGACGCGCGCGCGGACGCCACCAGCATCTCGGCCGAACGCAGCTCGATCGCGTCGCTCGTGCCGGCGGCATAGCGGCGTTGCGTGAGCGCGGCCATCCGCTCGCGCGCATCGAGCGTGCGCTGGGCGAGCGCCAGTTGCTCGTGCAACGATCGTTCGGAAACGTATGCGCCCGCCACTTCGGCGATCACGCCGATGCGGACCGTGCGCTGCGCATCGGCCGTCGCGAAATAATCGGCGAGCGCCGCCTCGGACAGGCTGCGCACGCGGCCGAACAGGTCGAGCTCGTACGTGCTGACGCCGACACCCGCGCGATACAGCCCGCTGATCGCGCTTTCGCGCACGACCGGGTCGTACTGGCGCGCGCGTTCATAGCCGAGATTCGCATCGACCGACGGCATCCGGTCCGCGCGCTGCACGCCGTACAGCGCACGTGCCTCCTCGAGCCGGCCGGCGGCGATCCGTAGGTCGCGGTTGTTCGCGAGCGCCGCGTCGATCCACGCCTGCAGCGCCGGATCGGTGAAATACGCATGCCAGTCGTCGAGCAGCGCGGCATCCTGCGCGGTGGCCGGTTCGGCGGCCGGCGTCGTGCCGCCGTCGACCGGCGTATAGGTCGCCGGCACCGGCGCGGCCGGACGCTCGTAACGCGGCGCGAGCGAACACCCGGCGAGCGCGAGCGCGGCGGCCAGCGCGAGCGGTGCCCGCAGCGCGCCACGTGCATTCAGCGCAAACATCATGGTTGCGAACCCTCCATCGTCGTCGGCTGCGCCCCACCGCGCCGGCGCGGGCCGACGTCGAACAGGCGGCCGACGATCACGAAAAACAGCGGGACGAGGAACACCGCGAGCACGGTCGCCGTGATCACGCCGCCGAGCACGCCGGTGCCGATCGCCATCTGCGCGCCGGACGCGGCGCCCGACGCGAACGCGAGCGGCAGCACGCCGACGCCGAACGCGAGCGACGTCATCACGATCGGCCGCAGCCGCAGGCGCGCGGCCTCGAGCGCGGCGTCGACGAGCGACATGCGCTGCGCGACGAGATCCTTCGCGACCTCGACGATCAGGATCGCGTTCTTCGCGGACAGCCCGATCGTCGCGATCAGTCCCACCTTGAAATAGATGTCGTTCGGCATCGCGCGCAGCGTCACGCCGAGCACCGCGCCGATCACGCCGAGCGGGACGACCAGCATCACCGCGAACGGAATCGACCAGCTCTCGTAGAGCGCCGCGAGCGCGAGGAACACGACGAGCACCGACAGCGCGAACAGCATCGGCGCCTGCGCGCCCGACAGCAGCTCCTCGAACGACTGCCCCGACCACGCATAGCCGATGCCGGCCGGCAGCTTCGCGGCGATCCGCTCGATCGCGCTCATCGCCTCGCCGCTGCTGTGGCCGGCCGCGGCCGAGCCGTTGATCGTGAACGACGGATAGCCGTTGTAGCGCGTGAGCTGCGGCGGCCCGAGCGTCCAGTGCAGCGTCGTGAACGCCGCGAGCGGCACCATCTCGCCGCGCGCGTTGCGCACGCGCAGCTTCTTCACGTCGTCCGGATCAAGCCGGTGCCGCCCGTCGGCCTGCACCATCACGCGCCGCACCTGCGTGCCGTGCATGAAGTCGCCGATATAGTCGGAGCCGAACATCACCGCGAGCGTCGTGTTGATCTCGTCCATCGACACGCCGAGCGCGGACGCCTTCGCGCGATCGATGTCGAGCTTCAGTTGCGGCGCGTCCTGCGTGCCCGCGAACATCAGGTCGGTGAGCGCGCGATCCTTGCCGCCCGCCGCGAGCAGTTGCTCGCGCGCGGCGCTGAACGTCGCGTAGTCGAGCCCGCCGCGGTTCTGCAGCCGGAAGTCGAAGCCGCTCGACGAACCGAGATCGGGCAGCGCCGGCGAGTTCATCGCGAACACCGTCGTGTTCGGCGTGCCCGCGAAGCGCTCGTTGATGCGCGCGACGATCGACTGCACGTGATCGCGCGTGGCCTTGCGTTCCTTCCAGTTCTTCAGCGTGACGAAGATCATCCCGCCGTTCGGCCCTTCGCCGTACAGGTTGAAGCCGCCGAGCGCATACGTATAGGCGGTCGGCTCGTCGCGACGGATGGCCGACTCGACCGCGCGCACGCTCTGCATCGTCTCCGCGAGCGGCGTGCCTTGCGGGCGAATCACCATCACCATGAAGTTGCCCTGGTCCTCGTCCGGCAGGAACGCGGTCGGCAGTTGCGTGAGCATCAGCGCGGCCGCCGCGGTCAGCGCGCCGTACACGACGAGCCAGCGCACCGGCTTCTTCAGCATCGCGCCGACCCGCGTCGCGTAGCGCTGCGTCGCCCGCGCGACGAAGCGGTTGAACCCGCCGAAGAAGCCGCGCTTCTCGTGATGGTCGCCCGACACCGGCTTGAGCAGCGTCGCGCACAGCGCGGGCGTCAGCGACAGCGCGAGGAACGCCGAGAAGCCGATCGACACCGCGAGCGACAGCGCGAACTGCCGGTAGATGTTGCCCACCGCGCCGCCGAAGAACGCCATCGGCACGAACACCGACGTCAGCACCACGGTGATCCCGACGATCGCGCCGCTGATCTGCTTCATCGCCTTGACGGTCGCGTCGTATGGCGCGAGCCCTTCCTCGACCATCAGCCGCTCGACGTTCTCGACGACGACGATCGCGTCGTCGACGAGGATGCCGATCGCGAGCACCATCCCGAACATCGTCAGCACGTTGATCGAGAAGCCGGCCGCATACATCACGCCGAACGTGCCCGCGAGCGCGACCGGCACGACGAGCGTCGGAATCAGCGTCGCGCGCAGGTTCTGCATGAACAGGAACATCACGAGGAACACCAGCACGCCGGCCTCGATCAGCGTCGTGACGACCTTGTTCATCGACACGCGCACGAACGACGACGTCTCGTACGGGATCTGGTATTTCACGCCGGGCGGGAAGTACCTGGACAACTCGTCCATCGTGGCGCGCACGCGCTTCTCGGTGGACACCGCGTTCGAGCCCGGCGCGAGCTTGATGCCCATCCCGGTCGCGACCTTGCCGTTCACGTACGACGGATAGTTGTAGTCGTTGCCGCCGAACTCGATGCGCGCGACGTCGCGCAGGAACAATGCGGAGCCGTCGGGTTGCGCACGCAGCGCGATCGCCCCGAAATCGGCCGGCGTCTTCAGCGGTGCGTCCGCGAACACCGTCGCCGCGATCGGCGCGCTGTCCGGCACCGCGCTGCGGCCGATGTCGCCTATCGTCACGCGCGCGTTGTGCGCACGCACGGCCGATGCGATGTCCGACGCGGTGAGGCCGTGCCCGGCCAGCTTCACGGGGTCCGGCCAGATCCGCATCGCATATTCGGCGCCCCAGAACTGCACCTTGCCGACACCCTCGACGCGGCGCAGCGCCTGCACCACGTTCGCCGACGCGTATTCGCCGAGCTGCACGTCGGTCATCCGGCCGTCGTCGGAGGTCAGCGACACGACGAGCTGGATGTTGTCGGCGGCCTTCTCGACCTGGATGCCGTCGCGGCGCACCGGCTCGGGCAGGCGCGCATCGACCGTCTTCAGCCGGTTCTGCACTTCGACGGCCGCGAGATCGGCGTTCACGCCCTGCTTGAACGTCAGGTACAGCGATGCAGCCCCCGCGCTGCTCGTCGCGGACGTATACAGCAGCCCCGGCGCGCCGTTCATCTCGCGCTCGATCAGCGCGGTCACCGATTCCTCGACGACTTGCGCGGACGCGCCCGGATACGTCGCATAGATGCTGACGACGGGCGGCGCGATGTCCGGGTACTGCGCGACGGGCAGCGCGCGGATCGCGAACAGGCCGCCCAGCATGATGAAGATGGCGATCACCCACGCGAAGACGGGGCGATCGATGAAGAAACGTGCCATGTTGGTTTGAACCGGTCAGGTTTGACGGGCGGCCGCCTGCGAAGCGGCCGCTGCCGGCGCCGCCTTCGACGGCGGCGCTTTTTCGACGGGCTTGACGGCCGTATCGGGCGCGAACTGCGCGGCGTCGTCGACGATCACGCGCTCGCCGCCCGCGAGGCCGCGCGTGATGCGCCAGTCACGGCCGCTCATCTGGTCGGCCGTGACCTCGACGTCCTTGACCTTGCCGTTCGCGCCGACGACCCGCACCGACGTCCGGTCGGCGGTGCGCAGCAGCGCGTCGCGCGGCACCAGGATCGCCCGCTGGTCGACCGCCGTGTCGAGCGCGATCCGCACGTACGCGCCCGGCAGCAGCTCGCGCTCCGGATTGGGGAACAGCGCGCGCATCGCGACGGTGTCGGTGGTCGGATCGACCGCGAGATCGCTGAACAGCAGCTTGCCCTTCAGCGGATACGCGGTGCCGTCGGCGCGCAGCAGCGTCACCGCGACGTCGTGCTGCGCGATGCCCGTCGCGCGCCCGCTCTTCACCGCGCGACGCAAGGCGTCGACGTCGGCGGCCGGCTGCGAGAAGTTCACGTAGATCGGATCGAGCTGCTCGACGGTCGTGAGCGGCGTCGCCTGGTCCTGGCCGACGAGCGCGCCCTCGGTCACGAGCGCGCGCCGTGCGCGGCCCGCGATCGGCGCGGTGACGGTCGCGTAATCGAGCTGCAACTGCGCGCGCGCGAGTTCGGCCTTCGCGGATGCCACCTCGGCCTTCGCCTGCGTATCGGCCGCGACGGCTTCGGTATGGTCGCGCTCGCTCACCGCGCGGTCGCGCACGAGATCGTCGTAACGGCGGCGCTTGTCGGTCGCCGCGAGCGCGGCGGCCTGCGCCTTCGCGAGCGCGCCCTGCGCGGCGTCGCGTGCGGCCTTCAGCGGCGCAGGATCGATGCGGAACAGCACCGCGCCCTGCTTCACTTCCTGGCCTTCCTCGTAGGTGCGTGCGATGACGATGCCCGCGACCCGCGCGCGGACTTCCGCCTGCCGGTAGGCGTCGAGCCGGCCCGGCAGTTCGACAGTCATCGGCACGGCCGTCGGGCGCACCGTCACGACGGTGGCCTGCTTCGCGGTCTCCGGCGCGGCATCCTTGTCGCCCTTTCCGCATCCGGCCACGGCCAACAGGGCCGCGAGCGCGAACGGCGCCAGCCGCATGCGGCGCCACTGGGTGCGTTTGTTATTCATGTTCTGACCTCGGATCATTCGCCGCCGATACAATGCGGCGGCTCAGGGTGGCCGATTATAATCAGTCACGACTGATTAAATACGCGCGCTTTCAATCTGGCTGACACACTGTCTCAATAAAACGACAGCGAACTGTAAGGAATTTCACGACATGGCCCGCAAGACCCGGGAAGAATCGCTCGCCATCAAGCACCGGATCCTCGACGCCGCCGAGCTCGTGCTGCTCGAAAGAGGCGTCGCGCAAACCGCGATGGCGGACCTCGCCGAGGCCGCCGGGATGTCGCGGGGCGCCGTCTACGGCCACTACCGCAACAAGATGGAAGTGTGTCTGGCGATGTGCGACCGCGCGTTCGCGCGCACGTCGGAAGGGTTCGACGCGGGCGACGGCCTGCCGCCGTTCGCGACGCTGCGGCGTGCCGCGTCGCACTATCTGCAGGAATGCGGCGAGCCTGGCCCGATGCAGCGCGTGCTCGTGATTCTCTATACGAAGTGCGAGCAAAGCGAGGAGAACGGCGCGCTGCAGCGGCGCCGCATGCTGCTCGAGCTGCAGATGCTGCGGATCACGAAGGCGCTGCTGCGTCGCGCGATCGCCGCCGGCGAACTTGCCGTCGATCTCGACGTGCACCTCGCCGCCGTCTATCTCGTGTCGCTGCTCGAAGGCGTGTTCGCGTCGATGATCTGGACCAACCGGTTGCGCGGCAACCTGTGGAACGACGCCGAGGCGATGCTCGACGCCGGCTTCGACGCCGTGCGCACCTCCGCCGCTCTGCGCCGACGCGCGCAAAAATTGCCGGACTGACGAGAATCGTCGTAACAAATGCTGATTTAACCCGACTTACCGCACTGCGAAACGAACGAGCTGACCCTCTTTAAAATTTTTAACGTTTCGCGGAACATCGGTAGACTGACGCTGTCATCTTTCTTTAGCGTCTTCGTGATAACCGGGTTCGACCCGGTATGCACGCCGCCGTTCGAAGCGGGCACTGCCCCGCAGGTTGGGTCGAACGGAAACGACACAGGCCCCTGGCGGGGCCTGTTTTGTTGCACGCCCGCCGCCCGCCCCGTCGCCGTTTGACGGTGCGCCGCCGGCGGCCCCCGCCCACACCCCTTTGAACCGCTTTCCTGGATGTGGACACCTTGGTCAAGTCCGTCGCAACCCCTGATGCCGTCGCACCCGGTCGCGCGCAGCGCGTCGTGCGCACGCTCGTGCCGGCCGCCGTGCTCGGCGCCCTCGCCGCATTCGGCCTCGCCGCCGCGTTGCCGGCCGTGTCGCAACTGCCGGGCGCCGTCGATTCAGGCACGGCCGCGCTGCCGCAGCGCGTGCTGTCCGATACGCCGTTTCCCACCGCGCAGCATTTCGTGACGAGCGAGCTCGCCCGCACGATCGGCGAGCGCAACGAACACCTCGATCGCAATGACCGCAGTGTGCAGCCGGGCCTGTTCGCGCCGCTCAGCGCGCATCGCAACGACATGCTCGGCTATACGAGCCTGTTTCAGTTCGCGGCGCCCGACCACCAGCAAGGCATGCGCGCGGGCGACATCGAACTCACGCTGTCCGATACGCTGAACCGTCTCGACGTGCCGCCCGAAGTGCGCATCCAGCTCGGCGATCTCGTCACCGGCAAGGTCGCGATGCGCGCGAGTGCGCAGCGCGGCGACTATTACCGCGTCGCGTTCGACACGAACGACGGCACGCCGCGCCTCACCGCGCTCGAGCTGCGCGTCGCCGGCCGCACGTTCGGCGCGATCTGGTTCCGCGCGCCGGGCGCCGAGCACGGTGCGTACTACGCGCTCGACGGCTCGCCGCTCGAAGCCGCCGCATTCACGATGCCGGTCAAGTGGACGCGTATCAGTTCGTTCTTCGGCGAGCGCATCCATCCGCTGTCGCAGGCGATGGCGTTTCATACGGGCGTCGATCTCGCCGCACCGAGCGGCACGCCGGTCGATGCGGCCGCCGACGGCGTCGTGTCGTTCGTCGGCACCGATCCGGGCGGCTATGGGCGCTATGTGATCGTCGATCATGCGGATGGCTATTCGACCTACTACGCGCACCTGTCCGCGTTCGCTCGCGGGCTCAAGACCGGCGAAACGGTGAAGCAGGGGCAACGTATCGGCTCGGTCGGGATGACGGGCGCGGCGACCGGCCCGCACCTGCATTTCGAGGTGCGGGTCGCGAACGATCCGGTCGACCCGCTCGTCACGCTGGCCAGCGCGCAGAGGGCGCTGTCGGACATGCAGCTCACCGCGTTCCGCCAGGAAGCCGCGCAATGGCGCTTGCACCTCGCATCGATCAGCACCACGCCGTTCGCGTTCGCGCAGAACGACGGCCCGCTGTGGGGCGATTTCGCGACCGGCCCGTCGACGCTGCGCGCGGTGTTCGATACGCACTACAGCGCGTCCTGACGCTGACGTCCTGAAGCGTCCGGGCACCTCAGCCTCATCGGCACCACCGCACGCGTCGCCGCTCGAATGACGGCGACGCAGCCCGCTGCGGATGGTCGCACATCATCCATCTTCATCACTGAAGCACACGCACGCCTCGCACGCCTCGCACGCGTGCTCGCCGGCCCACCGTTACCGCGCGGGTTCCGTGCGCTCGGCCGTCGCCTGCGCCGCACGTTGCGTGCGCGGCCCCCGCGACAGCAACCACCGCGCTCCTCCATCGAGCGACGTGCACAGCACCAGATAGATCAGCGCGACGAACAGGAAGATCGGCGCCGGATACACCATCAGCCGGTTGTTCACCTGCGTTGCGATGAACGACAGCTCCGGCACGCCGACGATATACGCGAGCGACGTGTCCTTCACGAGCGCGACCCACTGGTTGACGAACGACGGCGTCATGATCCGGATCGCCTGCGGCAGCAGCACGTAGCGCACCGTCTGCCAGCGCGTGAGCCCGAGCGACAGCCCGGCCTGCCATTGACCGTCGCCCGCCGCGACGATCCCCGCATGCACCGCATGCGCGAGATACGCGCCGCCGATCAGCGCCAGCGCGCACACGACCGTCGCGAGCCCCGGCACATCCATGTGCAACAGCACGGGCATCAGGAAATACGTCCAGAAGATCAGCATCAGCACCGGAATCGCGCGGAAGAAGCCGATGAACGCGAGCAGCAGCACACGCGCCGGGCCGCGCGCCAGCGCCATCGCGATGCCGAGCGCCACGCCGAGCACGGCCGACGCGATCGCGGATGCAAGCGCCAGCACCAGCGACAGCGCGGCGCCGCCGAGCGGGCCGTCCGGAAACGCGCCGACGAGCAGGTACGGCAGGTTCGAAAGCAGCAGCGAAAGGTCCATCGTCAGCGCCCTGCTCCGAGCCGGTCGCGCCATTGCGTGGCTGCATACGCACCGGCCTCGATCGCGGCCACCGCCGCGATATATAGCAGGGTCGCGACGCCGAACGCGGCGAACGTCTGGAACGTCTCCGTCTCGACCTGCCGCGACGCATACGACAGCTCGGCGACGCCGATCGCCATCGCGAGCGACGAGTTCTTCACGAGATTCATGTATTGGCCGAACAGCGGCGGCAGCGCGATGCGCACGGCCTGCGGCAGCACCACGTAGCGCAGCGACTGCATCGGCGTGAGGCCGAGCGCGGCCGCCGCATCGTGTTGCGCGCGCCGCACGCCGCGCAGGCCGGCTTCGCATTCCTCGGCGACGAAGGCAGCCGTATAGGCGCTCAAGCCGACCCAACCCGCCACGAATTCGAACGACGGCCACGCGAGCGTGAACGGGCCCACGCTCACCGCATGGCGCGCATTGAGCCACGCGATCCACGTTTCGGGCAGCAACGACGCGACACCGAAATACCAGAACAGCAACTGCACGAGCAGCGGCGTGTTGCGAAACGCGACGACGTACGCGGCGGCGGCCGCGCGCGGCGTCTTGCCGCGCGCATGCCGCATCACGGCGAGCAGCAGCCCGCCGACGGTCGCGGCGACGGCCGACGCGGCCGCGAGGCCGAGTGTCAGCAGGAAGCCCTGCCAGAGCCAGGACAGATATTTGGGAGCCAACCCGAGCATGCTGGGGAGCGCGCACGACGCGCGCGGTCGGATGAAAACGAAAAGCGCCGCGCGGCCGAGGTTCCGGCCAAACGCGGCGCGCGTGCGGCAGCGATCAGGTCTTGTCGCCGATCCGGAAAATGCGCGTGAGCGGCGTTTTCGTCGTCGGCCCGAACCATGCGTCGTAGATCTGCGTCGCGCGGCCGTTCGCCTCGAGCCCCTTCAGCGTGTCGTTGACGAAGCCGAGCAGGCGCGTCTCGCCCTTCGGCACGCCGACGCCCATGTAGTCGTTCGAGATCGTGAACGCCGGGATCTCGTAGTTCTGCTTGTCGGGCACGTTCGCGAGCAGGCCGATCAGCTTCGGGCCGTCCTGCGTGATGGCCTGCACGTTGCCGGCGCGCAGCGCGGCGAACGCGAACGGCGTGTCGTCGTACGCGACGATCGTGGCCTTCGGGAATTTCTCGCGCAGCGTGATCTCGTTGGTCGTGCCCTTGTCCGCGCCGACGCGCAGGCCGTTCAGCTGGTCGGCCGATTTCAGCACGCCCTTCTTCGCGAGAAACTGCTGGCCCGACGAGAAATACGGGATGCTGAAGTCGACCTGTTTCGCGCGCTCATCGGTGATCGTGAAGTTCGCGAGCACGAGGTCGACCTTGCCGGAGGTGAGGAACGGGATGCGGTTCGCGGGGTTGGTCGGTTGGAGCTGCAGCTTCACGCCGAGCTTGTCCGCGAGCGCCTTCGCGTAATCGACGTCGAGACCGACGATGTGGTTGCTTTTCGCGTCGACATAACCGAACGGCGGATTGCTGTCGAACGTCGCGACGCGCAGCACCCCGGCCTTCTTGATGTCGTCGAGACGGTCCGCATGGGCGACGGTGCCTGCGGTAACGAGCGCGACCCCGACGAGCCACGTAGCGAGCGTGTTGATTTTCATGAGCACGACCTGATTTGTTATGGAGGCCGCCGCGGATCGCGCGGCGGCACGGTTCGAAGAACATCGTGACGAAGTGTGTCGTCGCGAAGCCGCTAACGTATCAGTGCGTGCGGCGAATCCGAACCAACAATTGGTGCTTTGCTCAGCGGGTTTCGTGATGAGGCAGGCGGGCTGCGGGCACGCATTGCCGCCGCGCAAAAAAAGACGCCCGCTGCAAGCAGCGGGCGCGAATCCCAGTCAAGGAGGTGTCACACGAACTACGCAGTCAGATTAAGGAAATCGCGCGCCACGGACAACGAATCGATTTCCATATCGATATGACGCGGCGCGCTCATGCCGGCACTTCGCGGGTCGAACAGTGGATGCCGCCGCGCACGTCATCGCACGCCGCAAAAAAAACGTCCCGCCAACCGGCGGGACGTTCGTCATGATGCGAGTACGCGCCACGCGCGACCGATCACGGCTCGTGGCGCAGGTACCCTTCCTTGCTCGGATCGCGCATCCGCCACGACACGATCAGCGAGATCGCGCACAGCACGGTCACGTACCAGTAGAACGTTTCCTCGCTGCCGATCGACTTGAACCACAGCGCGACGTACTCGGCCGAACCGCCGAAGATCGCGTTCGCGACCGCATACGACAGGCCCACGCCCATCGCGCGCACTTCCGGCGGAAACATCTCGGCCTTGATCAGGCCGCTGATCGACGTGTAGAAGCTGACGATCGCCAGCGCAACCGTGATCAGCACGAACGCGGCCACCGGGCTCGTCACGCCCTTCAGCGCATGCATCAGCGGCACCGTGCCGATCACCGCGAACGAACCGAACAGGATCATCGACGTGCGGCGGCCGATCTTGTCCGACAGCGCGCCGAACACCGGCTGCATCAGCATGTAGACGAGCAGCGCGACGGTCATCACGTTGCTGGCCGTCTTCGCGTGCATGCCGGCCGTGTTCACGAGGTACTTCTGCATGTACGTCGTGAACGTGTAGAAGATCAGCGAGCCGCCGGCCGTGAAGCCGACCACCGTGAAGAACGCGCCCTTGTGCTGCCACACGCCGCGGATCGTGCCGGCGTCCTTCTTGTCGCGCGATGCGCTCGTCGACGTCTCGTCGAGCGATTTGCGCAGGTACAGCGAAATCAGCGCGGCCGCCGCGCCGACCACGAACGGAATGCGCCAGCCCCACGCTTTCAGCTCGCCGGCCGACAGCGTCTGCTGCAGGATCACGAGCACCAGCAGCGCGCACAGCTGGCCGCCGATCAGCGTCACGTACTGGAACGACGCGAAGAAGCCGCGACGGCCCTTCAATGCCACTTCACTCATGTAGGTCGCGCTCGTCCCGTATTCGCCGCCCACCGACAGGCCCTGGAACAGGCGCGCGACCAGCAGCAGCGCCGGCGCGAGCGCGCCGATCTGCGCATAGGTCGGCAGCACCGCGATCACGAGCGACCCGCCGCACATCATCAGCACCGAGATCATCATCGCCGCGCGACGGCCGTGCCGGTCGGCGATGCGGCCGAACAGCCAGCCGCCGATCGGACGCATCAGGAAGCCGGCCGCGAACACGCCGGCCGTGTTCAGCAGCTGCGTCGTCGTGTTGCCGCTCGGGAAGAATGCCGGCGCGAAGTACAGCGCGCAGAACGAGTAGATGTAGAAGTCGAACCACTCGACGAGGTTGCCCGATGAGGCGCCGACGATGGCGAACACGCGCCGCCGGGTGTCTTGCGCGGACAGCGCAGCTTGGTCGGTCTGGACGTCCATGGGTTGGTCTGTTCCTTTTAGTGCTTTCTGGGCGAGACGGCTGGGGCCGCCGCGTGCGGTCGCACGTGGCACCGGTTCCGGCGCACGGCGCTACGGGATTTTAGCGAAATGTAAAGTAACAAGCGCCCCGGGTTCGTCCCGATGTAGAAAATTTTTCTCCCGGCGCGCGTTCGTCATATGAAAACGCCAGCCCGCAGGCTGGCGTCCGATGCAAACATTTCCGGCGTGCGGCGATCACACGCGCACTTCCGGCGGCACGTAGCGGCACTCGTAGCGCTTGCGCACGGTGCCGGCCTCGTCGACGCTTTCCAGGTACACGTCGAACTGCCAGAGCCGCGCCATGTGCTTGAGCACTTCCTCGCTGTCGTTCGACAGGTGGCGGTTGTCGGTCATGAAGTGGCGCAGCGTGAGGCTGCGGTCGCCGCGGGTGTTGACGGCCCACACCTGGATGTTCGGCTCGCGGTGATGGATGTCGTACTGCCGCGACAACGCCTGCCGCACGTACTGGTAGCCGGAATCGTCGTGGATCGCCGATACCTCGAGCGAATCGCGCATGTCGTCGTCGAGCACCGAGAAGAGCCGCATTTCGCGAATCAGGTTCGGCGACAGGTACTGCGCGATGAAGCTCTCGTCCTTGAAGTTGCGCATCGCGTAGTGCATCGCCGGCAGCCACGGCGTGCCCGCGATCTCCGGAAACCACTTGTAGTCTTCCTCCGTCGGCGCTTCGCAGATCCTTCGGATGTCGCTCATCATCGAGAAACCGAGCGCATACGGGTTGATCCCGCTGTAGTACGGCTTCGTGACGGGCGGCTGGTAGACCACGTTGCTGTGCGAATGCAGGAACTCCATCATGAAGCCGTCTTCCAGCTTGCCCTGGTTGTACAGCGTATTGAGCAGTGTGTAGTGCCAGAACGTCGCCCAGCCTTCGTTCATCACCTGCGTCTGCCGCTGCGGATAGAAATACTGGCCGATCTTGCGCACGATGCGGATCACTTCCCGCTCCCACGGTTCGAGCAGCGGCGCATTCTTTTCCGCGAAATACAGCAGGTTCTCCTGCGGCTCGGACGGATAGCGGTCGTCCTGCTCCTCCGTCAGCTCGGGCTTCTTGCCCGGCAGCGTACGCCAGAGTTCGTTCACCTGCGACTGCAGGTACGCCTCGCGCTCGCGCCGCAGCGCCGCTTCCTTCGACAGCGACGGTTTCTGCGGCCGCTTGTAGCGGTCGACGCCGTAGTTCATCAACGCATGGCACGAGTCGAGCAGTTCCTCGACGCGATCGAGGCCGTAGCGCTCCTCGCATTCCGCGACGTAGTTCTTCGCGTACACGAGGTAATCGATGATCGCGTGCGCGTCGGTCCACAGCCGGAACAGGTAGTTGCCCTTGAAGAACGAGTTGTGCCCGTACGCCGCGTGCGCGATGACGAGCGCCTGCATCGTCATCGTGTTCTCTTCCATCAGATACGCGATGCACGGATTCGAATTGATGACGATTTCGTAGGCGAGGCCCATCTGGCCGCGACGATAGCTCTTCTCGGTCGCGAGAAAGTGCTTGCCGAACGACCAGTGACGGTAGTTGACGGGCATCCCGACCGACGCATACGCATCCATCATCTGCTCGGCGCTGATCAGTTCGAGCTGGATCGGGTAGATGTCGAGCTCGTATTGTTCGGCGACCTGCGAGATGTGCGTGTCGTATTCCTCGAGCAATTCGAACGTCCAGTCGGACGGGCACGGCAACGGCTTGCGTTCGGCAACGTTCATACGCGCTTCCTTTTGCCCGGAACCGGGCAAGTCGGCGGCCGGCGGCGGCGGTTCGGCCTGCCCGCGTTGCTGCGGTGCGGCAGGGCCGGCCGTGTCGTCGCCGGAAGGGCGCGGCGCGTAGCCGCGCGACTCGTTGTGCAGATGGCGGGTCGTCATGACATTTCCACCTGCTTTTCGAACAATTCGCGAAACACCGGGTAAATGTCCGCAGCCGATTCCACTTTTTTCATCGCGAGATGCGGTTGCGACAAGGCCAGTTGCGCGTATTCCAGCCACAGATTCTGCTCTTCCGGCGCGACCTGGATATACGCGAAGTAACGCGTCTTGGTGAGGATATCCTCTTCCAGGATTTTGCGACACTTGGGCGAATCGTCAGTCCAGTTGTCGCCGTCGGACGCCTGCGCGCCGTAGATGTTCCACTCGGTCGGCGAGTAGCGCTCGTCCATCACCTTGCGCATCAGTTCGAGCGCGCTCGACACCACCGTGCCGCCGCTTTCGGTCGAATGGAAGAAGGTGTCCTCGTCGACTTCCTCGGCACGCGTGTGGTGGCGAATGAACACCACTTCGATGCGCTCGTAGTTGCGCTTGAGGAACAGATAAAGCAGGATGAAGAAGCGCTTCGCGAGATCCTTGCGCTGCTCGTCCATCGAGCCCGACACGTCCATCAGGCAGAACATCACGGCCTGGCTCGACGGTTGCGGCTGCTTCACGCGGTTGATGTAGCGCAGGTCGAACGGATCGATGAACGGAATCCGCCAGATGCGCCCTTTCAGGTGATGAATCTCGGCCTCGAGCGTCGCGATTTCCGCGCGGCGGTCCTCGGGGTCGCTCTTCAGCGCTTCGAGCTGGGCCTCGAGCTCGCGCAGCTCGTTGACGAGCGGCGAGCCGAGCGCGATGCGCCGGCCGAGCGCGCTGCGCAGCGAACGCACGACGTCGATGTTGTTCGGCGTGCCTTCCGCCGACCAGCCCGCGCGCACGTTCTTCCAGCTCGGCACCGTCAGCAGGTGCGTCTTCACGAGGCGCGGCAGTTCGAGATCGTCGAAGAAATACTGCATGAACTCGTCGCGCGACAGCTCGAACACGAAGTCGTCCTGCCCTTCGCCCTCGTTGCTCGCCTGACTGCCGCCGCCGCCCGAGCCGCCCTGCGGGCGCGGGATCTTGTCGCCGCGCACGTAGTCCTCGTTGCCGGGGTGCACGTATTCGCGACGTCCGCCCGGCGCGTGCCGGAAATTCGGCTCCGCGATGTCCTTGCGCGGGATCGTGATGCTCTGCGTGCTCTGGATATCCTTGATGCTACGGTCGCGCACCGCGTCGGACACGGCACGACGAATGTAGTTCTTGACGCGACGCAGAAAGCGTTCGCGATTGGCGATGCTCTTGTTCTTGCCGGCCAGCCTGCGGTCGATGATTTGATGAAGCACTCCCGGTCTCCCGCTCGAAAGTCGATCTGCCGGGGCACTCGCCGCGCATGCCGTCTGCCGTCATGCGGGCGGCGCCTCTGAAAGCGCCCGCACGGACTCGCCGTACGGGCGCGATACCGCGCGTGTCATGACGACTTGCGCACGCGCAGGTACCAGTCGCAAAGGAGCCTCACTTGCTTCGGCGTATAGCCCTTCGCGACCATCCGGTTCACAAAGTCCTCATGCTTGCGCTGCTCCTCCGCCGAACCCTTCGCGTTGAACGAAATGACCGGCAACAGTTCCTCGGTATTCGAGAACATCTTCTTCTCGATCACGACGCGCAACTTCTCGTAGCTCGTCCACACGGGGTTCTTGCCGGCGTTCGCCGCCCGTGCGCGCAACACGAAGTTCACGATTTCGTTGCGGAAATCCTTCGGATTGCTGATCCCGGCCGGCTTCTCGATCTTCTCCAGCTCCGCGTTCAGCGCGGCGCGATCGAAGCTCTCGCCGGTATCGTGATCGCGGAATTCCTGATCCTGGATCCAGAAGTCCGCATACGTGACGTAGCGATCGAAGATGTTCTGCCCGTATTCCGAATACGACTCGAGATACGCGGTCTGAATCTCCTTGCCGATGAACTCCGCGTACCGCGACGCGAGCACGTCCTTCACGAACGACAGGTACTTCTGCTCCGTTTCCGGCGGGAACTGCTCGCGTTCGATCTGCTGTTCGAGCACGTACATCAGGTGCACCGGGTTCGCCGCGACCTCGCTCGTATCGAAGTTGAACACGCGCGACAGGATCTTGAACGCGAAGCGGGTCGACACGCCGGTCATCCCTTCGTCCACGCCCGCGTAGTCGCGATACTCCTGGTACGACTTCGCCTTCGGATCGGTGTCCTTCAGGTTTTCGCCGTCGTACACCTGCATCTTCGAGAACAGGCTCGAATTCTCCGGCTCGTGCAGACGCGACAGCACCGAGAACTGCGACATCATCTTCAGCGTGCCCGGCGCGCAGACGGCCTCGGCGAGCGACGAATTGCGGATCAGCTTCTCGTAGATCTTGATCTCTTCCGACACGCGCAGGCAGTACGGCACCTTCACGACGAAGATCCGGTCGAGCAGTGCCTCGTTGTTGCGGTTGTTGCGGAACGCCTTCCACTCCGACTCGTTCGAGTGCGCGAGAATCACGCCGTCGAACGGAATCGCGCCGAAACCTTCGGTGCCCTTGAAGTTGCCTTCCTGCGTGGCGGTCAGCAGCGGGTGCAGCACCTTGATCGGCGCCTTGAACATTTCGACGAATTCGAGCAGGCCCTGGTTCGCCAGGCACAGGCCGCCCGAGTAGCTGTACGCGTCGGCATCGTCCTGCGCATACTGTTCGAGCTTGCGGATATCGACCTTGCCGACCAGCGACGAGATGTCCTGATTGTTCTCGTCGCCCGGCTCCGTCTTCGCGATGCCGACCTGCCGCAGGATCGACGGAAAGCGGCGCACCACGCGGAACTGGCGGATGTCGCCGTTGTATTCGTGCAGGCGCTTGACGGCCCACGGACTCAGGATGCTCTTCAGGTAGCGGCGCGGAATGCCGTACTGTTCCTCGAGGATCGGACCATCCTCGTCGTAGTCGAACAGCCCGAGCGGCGATTCGTTGACGGGCGAACCCTTCAGCGAATAGAACGGCACGCGCTCCATCAGTTGCTTCAGGCGCTCGGCGATCGACGACTTGCCGCCGCCCACCGGGCCCAGCAGATAGAGGATCTGCTTCTTCTCTTCAAGACCTTGCGCAGCGTGGCGGAAATATGCGACCACCTGCTCGATCACCTCCTCCATTCCGTAGAACTCACGGAATGCCGGATACACCTTGATGACCTTGTTCGCGAAGATCCGCGACAGGCGCGGGTCGTTGCGGGTATCGATCTGTTCAGGTTCCCCGATTGCTTCCAGCATGCGTTCACCAGCCGTCGCGTACGCGGATGGATCGTTCTTGCAGAGCGCGAGATACTCCTCCAGCGAGAGCTCTTCCTCTCGCGTTTTTTCGAAGCGGTTCGCGAAGCTGCTGTAAATATCCATGCTACCTCCCTCGCCTGAGTCTGAAGACGTGCCTGCCTTCGTATGACTGCGCAGAAGCAAGCGCGTTCGAATTCATCCTAAACCCTTTCTTATTTTTTTTCACGAACTCTTCGTATGAAGTTCGTCATTCTCGACAACACCGCTTGGACAACGCATTTCGTCGTTTTACAATCGACCTCCCGAGCCGCAGAAACTGCATCCGCCGCGTCTCGTCGAACATCGAAACGTCTCGTGCGTTGGACATCTCCGACGTCGCCACTTCCTCCCCTCATCCCTATACGTTCGAGCGGTCGCGCGCGATGACACACCGCGCGCACCGTTACAAATTTTTTTCGCAGTCCCTTACGGACATACCCGTACGACGAACGCGGGAACGTGACGTGCACGCAGCGCGTCGCCGCGTATGCGTCGGTGCGCGACGCAGGTGACGATGCACGATCGATCGTCCGTGCTGTCACATTTGCCCATCGCGGAAACGACGACGCCCGCGGATCGCGGGCGTCGTTCGTCACCAAATGGGGATAGATACGCAGTGCCTGAAGATCAGAACGTCTCCCAGTCGTCGCCGCCGGCGGTCGCGACTGCCGGCGCGGGAGCGGCGGATGCGGCGGCGGGCTTGCGCGCCGGCGTCGCGGCGGGTGCGCGTTTCGGCGCGGCGTCGCGTTCGACGCGCGCCGCAGCCGGTGCTGCGGGCGCCGCAGCCGGCGCGGAAGGTGCACGCGGCGCTTGACGCGCCACCGCAACGACGGTGCCCGCGCGTGCTGCTTCGTCGTCGAGCTGGAATACCGCCGCCGTTTCGCGCAGGCGGGCCGCCTGTTCCTCGAGCGACTGCGCGGCGGCCGCCGCTTCCTCGACGAGCGCGGCATTCTGCTGCGTGACCTCGTCCATCTGCGCGACCGCGCGCGCCACCTGGTCGATTCCGCTGCTCTGCTCCTCGGAGGCCGCCGCGATCTCGCCCATGATGTCCGTCACGCGCTGGACCGCGCCGATCACGTCGCTCATCGTGCGCCCGGCTTCGTCGACCAGCGTCGAGCCCGTCCGGATACGCTCCACCGACGCGTCGATCAGCGCCTTGATTTCCTTCGCCGCGCTCGACGAACGCTGCGCGAGGCTGCGCACTTCGCCGGCGACCACCGCGAAGCCGCGGCCTTCCTCGCCCGCCCGCGCGGCTTCGACGGCCGCATTCAGCGCAAGAATGTTGGTCTGGAACGCGATTCCCTCGATGATCGCGATGATGTCGGCGATTTTGGCCGAGCTGTCGTTGATTTCGCCCATCGTGCCGACCACCTGGCCGACCACCGTATTGCCCTTGTTTGCAATGTCGGACGCATTCGCGGCCAGCGAGCTTGCCTGGCGCGCATTGTCGGCATTCTGCTTCACCGTGCCCGTCAGTTGCTCCATGCTCGACGCGGTTTCCTGCAGCGCAGCGGCCTGTTCCTCGGTGCGCGACGACAGGTCGGTGTTGCCGGCCGCGATCTGGCGGGCTGCGGTCGCGATCGACTCGCTACCGCCGCGCACGGTGCGCACCGTGTCGACGAGCCCGCGCTGCATCCTCGCGAGGCCTTCCAGCATCTGGCCCATCTCGTCGCGCCGGTCGACGACGATCGGCCGGCGCAAGTCGCCTGCGGCGATCGCGTCGAAATGCGACAGCGCGTCGGCGATCGGGCGGCCGATCGCGCGGCTCAGCGTCAGCCACGACAGCACCGCGGCGCCGATGCCGGCCAGCAGCACCACGATCGACAGCACGCGCATCGTCTCGAATACCGATTCCGCCTGATCGAAGCGCGCCTGCGCATTGGTGAACTGGAAGCTGCGCAGCGCTTCACCGGCCACGGCCAGATCGTTATAGCGGGCCTGGAGCTGCTTCGCGCCGCCGCCGATCTGGTCGTGATCGCCCGTCCCGATCGCCATCGCGAACGCGTCGCAACTGTCCTGCAGCGCCTTGCGCCGGGCGGCGACGTCCTGTGCGAGCCGGTCTTCCTCCGTGCCACGCGGCAGCGCGAGGTATTTCTGCCACCATGCGTCGGACTGCCCACGCATCGCACGGCTGCGCTCGATGGCGGCCGTGGAATCCGGCGTGCCGACCAGCAGCGCCGCCCGGTCGAGTGCGAGACGCTCGCGTGCGGCGAACACCTCCGCAACCGCCACGTTGACCGCGCTCGGCATCTGGTTCGTGAAAATCTCGCGCGTCGAATCGTTCGCACGCGTCATCCCGTACAGACCGAGCACGCCGGTGACACCCAGCAGTACCGCCAGAAACGCCATCGTCAAACCGATGCGCGCACGAATCGTCAGGTTCCTGAACACCATCATCCATCCTGTGTTGCGTCGTCATGAACGGGCCGGGCCCGTTGGCTCGAAGCATTGCTTCGCTTGATTTATTTACGACCGCGCGACGCACAACTTGACGGATTTCAGACCATTTTTTCGAATTATTAGTCTGAACATTACAAATCGCTGAACAAAATGGCGTAAATTCGGGCCAGTTCGACAACGGAAGGAAAAAGACCGGCGAGGCATCGGCACGTTCAGGCAGGTGTGGCCGGCGAGTTGCGGCCGGCCGTCTCGTGCGACGAACCGGCCACGAGACGGAACCGCGATCCTGGGGGTCAGGCCTGCTCGGCCAGTTCGGAGCGCGTCGGAATCGACGGCTGAGCGCCCGCGCGCGTGACCGACAGCGCCGCCGCGCGTTGCGCGAAGCGGACGGCCGTGTCGACGTCCGCGCCGGCCGCGAGCCGTGCGGAAAAGCCGCCGATGAAGGTGTCGCCGGCGGCCGTCGTGTCGACGGCCTGCACGGCCGGCGCCGGATAGTGCCGCGCGGTGCCGTCGGCCGTCAACGCGAGCACGCCGCGTGCGCCGAGCGTCACCAGCACGTTGCGCGCGCCGCCGGCCTGGAGCGCCCGCGCGGCGACTTCGGCTTCTGCCGGATCGCGCACGCGCAGCCCCGTCAGCGCGGCCGCCTCGACCTCGTTCGGGATCAGGTAATCGACGAGCGGCAGCCAGCCGTCCGGCAGCGGCGCGACGGCCGGGGCCGGATTGAGCACCACCGTGCGGCCGAGCCGGCGTCCGGCCGACAGTGCCGCGAACACCGTGTCCGGCGGCGTCTCGAGCTGGCAGATCAGCACGTCAGCCGCCGCCAGCGCGGCCTCGTGCCGCGCGATCGTATCGGTCGTGACCTCGCCGTTGCCGCCCGCGACGATCACGATCGCGTTCTGGCTCCCATCGTCGACGACGATCAGCGCGACGCCGGTCGACGCCGACGCGCTCGTCGCGAGCCCCGCGCAGTCGATGCCCTCGGCCTCGAGGCCCGCGCGCAGTGCCGCGCCGTGCGCATCCGCGCCGACGCAGCCGATCATCGCGACCTGCGCGCCGAGCCGGGCGGCGGCGACGGCCTGGTTGCCGCCCTTGCCGCCCGCGGCCTGCGCGAAGGCGTGCCCGGCGAGCGTTTCGCCCGGCAGCGGCAGTCGCGGCGCCCGCACGACGAGATCCATGTTGAGGCTGCCGACCACCGTCACGCGGCCGGCGCCCGTTACGGTCGCCGTCATGCGCGAGCGCCCGGCGCGGCCGGCTCGCGGTAGATTGCCGTCGATTCGCGCAGCACGAGGCGCGGCGACACGACGCGACGGCGGCTCGGCACGGCGCTCGAACCGCCGCCGATCCGTTCGATCAGCGTCTGCGCCGCCATTTCGCCGAGCGCGCGCACCGACTGGCCGACCGTCGACAGCGCCGGATACGTGTAGCGGGAAAATTCGATGTCGTCGAAGCCGATGATCGAGCAGTCGTCGGGCACGCGCATCCCGCGCTCGGCCGCCGCGCGCAGCGCGCCGACGCCCATCAGGTCGTTGCCCGCGAAAATCGCGCTCGGCCGCACCGATTCGAACAGCCGCGACGCCGCGTGATAGCCGCCCAGGCACGAGAAATCGCTTTCGGCGATCGCGCCCGGCACGATGTCGACGCCGCGCTCGGCCATCGCGCGGATGAAGCCGTGCACGCGCATCGCGCTGACGGCGGTGTCGGTCGGCCCCGTGATGCAGCCGATCTTCGCGTGCCCGAGTTCGAGCAGGTGGCGCGTCGCCAGATACGCACCGCGCTCGTGGTCGATCTGCACCAGATCGGCCGCGAGCCCCTCGATGTTGCGGTCGACCACGACGAGCGGCGCATGGATATCCGCGAGCGTCTGCGCGAGCACCGCGTCCTCGCCCGCCGACGCGACGATCAGCCCGTCGATGCGCTTTTCCTGCAGCACGCGCAGGTAGTTGCGCTGCTTCACGGGATCGTCGTCCGAATTGCAGAAGAACACGCAATAGCCGTTGGCCGCGCACTGATCCTCGATGCCGCGCGCAAGCTCGGCGAAGTACGGATTCGTGCTGTTCGGCACGACGAGGCCGATCGTCGCCGTCGCCCGCGCCTTCAGCGAGCGCGCCACGGCCGACGGCACGTAATTCAGCTCGCGGATCGCGCCCTCGACCTTCGCACGCACATCCGCGGACACCGGCCGCGAATTGTTCACCACGTGCGAGACGGTCGTAAACGACACGCCCGCCATGGCCGCCACATCCTTGATCGTCGCCATTTCCCGTTTCTCTCTGGTCTGTTCTGTCTGTCTTTTTACCGCACGCGCGTACGCCGGCTGCGATACGTATCGAGCACGACCGCCACCACGATCACCGCACCCGTGATGATCCGCTTCGTCGGCTCGTTCGCCCCGATCTGCGCCAGCCCCGCGGCCAGCACGGAGATGATCAACACGCCGAAGAACGTGCTGATCACCGAGCCGCGCCCGCCCATCAGGCTCGTGCCGCCGATCACGACGGCGGCGATCACCTGCAGTTCGAGGCCCGCGCCCGCGTTCGGATCGGCCGCCTCGAGCCGCGAAATCTGGAACAGCGACGCGAGCCCCGCGAGCGCGCCCATTAGCGCGAATACGAGGATTTTATACGGCCTCGGGTTAACCCCGGCAAGCCGCACCGCTTCCTCGTTCGTGCCGATGCCGACCAGATAGCGCCCGAATACCGTGCGCGTGAGCACGAACTGGGCCGCGATCATCACCGCGACCGCGATCAGGAACGCCGGCGAAATGCCCAGCGCGATCGGGTTCGACAGGAAATCGAACGCGTCGCCGATATACGCGGTGCGCGAATTCGTCAGTTGGTACGCGAGGCCGCGCGCGGCCTCCAGCACGCCGAGCGACACGATGAACGACGGAATCCGCCAGCCCACCGTGACCGCGCCCGTCAGCGCGCCCGTCGCGGTCGCGACCGCGATCCCGATCAGCGCGGCCGGCAGCGGCCCCCACTGCCATTTCAGCGCGGCGACGCTGACCATCGACGCGGCGAGCGCGAGCACCGAGCCGACCGAGAGGTCGATCCCGGCAATGATCAGCACGAAGGTCATCCCGACCGACATCACGACGAGATCGGGAATCTGGTTCGCGATCGTGCTGAACGTGTCGTAGGTCAGGAAATGCGAGCTCAGCACCGAGAACAGCGCGATCATCGCGGCCAGCGCGCCGGCCAGCCCGAGATAGTTCGACAGGCCGAGCCGCGTGCCGGACAGCGTGCGCGCGCGGCGCCCCGTCACGTCCTGCTGCGCGCCTGCGTCGGTCGGGGATACGGGAGGCTGGGTCATTGCTGTGGTCCTGTCGTCGAAGTGCCCGGAGCGGCGCCGCGCGCCTGCCCCGCGTCCGGATGCTGCATGGCGGCCGCCGGCGTCTCGCGGCCGAAGCCGGCGAACGCCGCGGCCAGCAGCGCATCCTGGGTCCAGTTGCCGCGCTCGAACACGGCGGTCATGCGCCCGGCCGACATCACGCCGATCCGGTCGCAGATCAGCATCAGCTCGCGCAGGTCGCTCGATACGACCACCAGCGCGCGGCCTTCGCGCGCGAGCGCGCCCATCAAAGTGTAGATCTCGAATTTGGCGCCGACGTCGATCCCGCGCGTCGGCTCGTCGAACAGCAGCACGCCCATGTCGCGCGCGAGCCAGCGGCCGATCACGACCTTCTGCTGGTTGCCGCCCGACAGTTCGCCGACGGGCTGCGCCGCGCCGTGCGTACGGATTCGCAGCGCATCGATCTGCTGCTCGGCGAGCGCCGTTTCACGTGCGGCATCGACGATGCCGCCGCGCGCGAGCCGCTCGAGCTGGCCGAGCGACACGTTCGCGGTGATCGACTGCGACAGCAGCAGTCCTTCGCCCTTGCGATCCTCGGTGATCAGTGCGATGCCCAGCTTCACCGCGTCGACCGGCGACGCGATGCGCGCCGGCTTCAGCGGCTGGCCGACCGCGATCGTTCCGGCATCCGGCGTATCGGCGCCGTAGATCAGCCGCAGCAGCTCGGTGCGTCCCGCGCCGATCAGCCCCGAGATGCCGAAGATCTCGCCCGCGCGCACCTCGAGCGACACGTCGCGCACCGCCGTGCCGCGCGTGAGGCCCGAGACCGCGAGCCGCGGCGCGCCGAAGCGGCGCTCGCCGAGATCGATGTGTTCGCCGACCTCGCGCCCGACCATCAGCGTGACGAGCCCGTCGGACGTCGTCGCCGCCATGTCGCCCGCATGCACGAGCCGGCCGTCGCGCAGCACCGCGACGCGCTCGGCGACGCGCGCAAGCTCTTCGAGCCGGTGCGAGATGTAGACGATCGCGACGCCGCGCGCCTTCAGCCGGTCGATCTGCTCGAACAGCAGCTCGACTTCGCGTGCGGTCAGCATCGCGGTCGGCTCGTCGAGAATCAGCACGCGGCAGTCGCCGATCAGGTTGCGCGCGATCTCGACCATCTGCTGGTGGCCGATGCCGAGCGCGCCGACTGGCGTATCGGGGTCGACCGCGTCGAGCCCGACCTGCGCCATCGCGGCACGCGCGTCGTCGCGCAGCCGCGCACGATCGATGATCCCGAAGCGCCGAGGCAGGCGGTTCAGGAACAGGTTTTCGGCGACGCTCAGCGTCGGCAGCAGGTTCAGCTCCTGCATCACCATGCGCACGCCGAGCGCCTCGGCCTGCGTGCGGCTCGCCGGCGCGTACGCCTCACCGCCGAGTTGCATCGTGCCGGTGGTCGGGTCGACGAGCCCGCCGATGATTTTCGACAGCGTGCTCTTGCCGGCGCCGTTCTCGCCCGTCAGCGCGAGCGCCTGGCCCGCGTCGAGCGTCAGCGTGACGTCGGCGAGCACGGGTTCGGCATAGGTCTTGCCGATGCCGGATACGGACAGCACGGGATGGGCTGAACGGGAGGGTTGGAAGGTCGGTTCCATCGCGATCCTGGTTGCGGCCGCGCGCACGGGGCGCGCGGGTATGACGCTCACTAGTGCATGTGCATGCAGTGGCCGTGATCGCGCTCACACCGGATAACGGCCGCCGCGCCGGATTCTTGAGGGCGGCGGCCGGATCGGCGCGGCGTTACTTCGTCACGAGATCCACCGGCGTCTCGACCACGCCGGACATGTCGGCCTGCTTGCGATGCTCGGCGATCGCCTTGAGCGCGGTGTCGATGCCGAACACGGCCTGCTTCGCCGCGTACTGGTCGGCGGTCGCGAGCACGCGGCCGTCCTTCAGCATCGGCTTGATCGCGTTGATGTTGTCGTAGCCGACCACGAGCACCTTGCCCTGCTTGCCGGCCGCGCGCACGGCCGACACGGCGCCGATCGCCATGTTGTCGTTGCCGCACAGCAGCGCCTTCAGGTTCGGATATTCGTTGAGCATCGCGGCGGCCACCGCATTGCCCTTGTCGATCTCCCATTCGCCCGACTGCACCGACACGACCTTCATCCCGCCCGCCTTCATCGCGTCCTGGAAGCCGGCCGTGCGCTGCTGCGCGTTGGTCGTCGTCGACACGCCTTCGACGATGCCGACCTGGTCGCCCGCCTTCAGCCGCTTCGCGAGGTAATCGCCGATCTTGCGCGCGCCCTTGCGGTTGTCCGGACCGACGAACGGCACGTTCAGGTTTTTCGACTTCAGCACGTCGGGATCGAGCCGGTTGTCGATGTTCACGACGACGATGCCGGCGTCCACGGCCTTCTTCACGACCGGCACGAGCGCCTTCGAATCGGCCGGCGCGAGCACGATCGCATCGACCTTCGAGACGATCATCTGCTCGACGATGCGGATCTGGTTCGCGGTGTCGGTCTCGTCCTTGATGCCGTTGGTGATCAGGTCGAACTGGTTCGCGTTGTGCTTCTGGTATTCCTTCGCGCCCGTTTCCATGGTCAGGAAGAACTCGTTGGCGAGCGACTTCATCACGAGCGCGACCTTTGGCTTGGCCGCGGATTGCGCGTGGACGGCCGGTGCGGCGGCCACCGCGACGGCGGCGAGCGCGGCGGTCAGGAAGCGACGGCGAAAGCGGACATTCATACACATCTCCTGGCGACTGGCCCGAAGGCCGGATTGTTATTCGACTGTTGTTTTAATGTGAGCAAACGTTTGCGCCACACTACCCGGGCAATGGCCATCGATGCTGCTGTCGGTACCACGGAATGGAAGCGAGGCAGACGGCCGACTGCCTGGCGCGTGCTGTCGTCGACGCGCCACCGCCGGCGGGACGCCGGCGGAGTGAAGGCTATGCTGTACCGATTCGCTTCGGCGCGCAACCTGTCTGATCAATATTTAAGGGTTTATTCGGAGCGCGCGAGCGCGCTTCACGACGCGCAAATACGACACTCGCGATGCCGGCGGCGGATCGTCGAAATGCTTCGCAGGCGGCTTGCCGGTGATGATGCGGGTCGTTCCGAACAGCGTGATCGCGTCGACGATCGGCACGAAGCGCGGCCGCGTTCGCCGTCGCGATATGTCGTCGACTGAGACGGAACCGGTGATTTGAACGCGCAGCCTTGTGAACGAGGACGACTGCCGATTGTGCGTTCCGCGCCGAGGTTCGGCGTCGCAGGTTGTTCTTGTTTTTCTGTTGGCTGAAAGCATCGGCGATCGTCACCTGACGCGACGCACCTTGCGTGTTATCGCATCGGCGGATGCTTCAGCCGTGATGGCGGCAATCCCCTGCCGCCGCCCGGTGCCGTATGCGGCAACGCACACGTGGTGCAAGTCGCGCCATCCGCGGCAATGGCCCGGACGGCGAGCGACACGCTCGGGTCAAATCAAACGGCTTCGCGCAACAGCCCCGCGATTTCCGCTTCGTTCAGGTGCGGCGCGAACATTTCGATCAGCCGGTACGCATACGCACGCAGGAACGCGCCCTTGCGCAGCCCGACCCGCGTCGTGCTCGCCTCGAACAGGTGTTGCGTATCGAGCGCGACGAGCCCCGTGTCGCGCTGCGGATCGTAGGCCATCGCCGCGACCACGCCGATCCCCATCCCGAGTTCGACGTAGGTCTTGATCACGTCCGCGTCGATCGCGGTCAGCACGACGTCGGGCACGGCGCCCGCCTGCGTGAACGCCTGGTCGATGTGCGAGCGGCCCGTGAAGTCCTGGTCGTACGTGATGATCGGGTACTCGGCGATTTCCTCGAGCGTCAGGTTCGCGCGGCCGACGAGCGGATGGCCCTTCGGCACGACGACCGTGTGGTGCCACGAATAGCACGGGAACGTCACGATGTCCGGATAGCGGTCGAGCGCCTCGGTCGAGATGCCGAGATCGGCCTCGCCGTTCAGGATCATCTGCGCGATCTGCTGCGGGCTGCCCTGGCGCAGCGCGAGATGCACCTTCGGGAACACCTCGGTGAACTGCCGGATCACCTTCGGCAACGCGTAGCGCGCCTGCGTGTGCGTCGTCGCGACGACGAGATGGCCGCTGTCCTGATCGGCGAACTGGCGCGCGACGCGGCGCAGGTTCTCGGCGTCGAGCAGCATCCGCTCGATCAGCTGGTGCACCGCCTTGCCGGGCTCCGTGAGCCCCGTCAGCCGCTTGCCGCGCCGAATGAAGATGTCGACGCCCAGCTCATCTTCCAGATCCTTGATCTGTTTCGACACGCCCGACTGCGACGTGTACAGCACGTTCGCGACTTCCGTCAGGTTCATGTTCTGGCGCACCGCTTCGCGCACGAACCGCAATTGCTGAAAATTCATGGGTATGCCTCTTAGGCTGTCGTTGTTTGATTGTTCAATCGGAGCGAAACCCGCCCTCTGCCCTGCTTTGTCTCGTCAACGCGCGGGAAATACCCGCACGGCGCGCGGCACGGCCGTCGCGCCGTCGCCGACCTGCAGCGACAGCGCCCGCCATGCGTCGCGATCGAGTTCCGCCTCGAGCGCGCCGCCCGCGCGCGCCTCGAGCTCCACGCGCACCGAACCGCCGAGCGGAATCACGCGCCGCACGTCCACCGCGATGCCGTCGCGGTGCCCTTCGCCCGCCGGCCACAGCTGCAGATCGTGCGGCCGTACGTAAGCGTTCGCGGGGCCCGCGAAATCGGCGTCGACCTCGATCGGCGCAGCCGCGCCCTCGGCGACGAAGCCGCGTCCGGCAACCGTGCCCGGCAACCGGTTCGCCGCGCCGAGGAACTCGTACACGAACGCGCTTTGCGGATGATCGTAGACGTCCTGCGGGCTGCCGACCTGCTCGACGTGGCCGCGATTCAGCACGACGATGCGATCGGCCACTTCGAGCGCCTCTTCCTGGTCGTGCGTGACGAAGATCGTCGAGATGTGCAGGTCGTCGTGCAGGCGACGCAGCCAGCCGCGCAATTCCTTGCGGACCTTCGCGTCGAGCGCGCCGAACGGTTCGTCGAGCAACAGCACCTTCGGCTCGACCGCGAGCGCGCGGGCGAGCGCGATGCGCTGGCGCTGGCCGCCCGACAGCTCGGACGGATAGCGCTGCGCGAGCCAGTCGAGCTGCACGAGCTTGAGCAACTCGTGCACCTTCTCGCGAATCGCGGCTTCCGACGGCCGCTCGCGGCGCGGCTTCACGCGCAGGCCGAACGCGACGTTCTCGAACACCGTCATGTGGCGGAACAGCGCGTAGTGCTGGAACACGAAGCCGACTTGGCGATCGCGCGCGCCGACCGACGCGACGTCGAGCCCCTGCAGCACGACCTGGCCGGCGTCCGCGTGCTCGAGGCCCGCGATCACGCGCAACAGCGTGGTCTTGCCGCAGCCGGACGGCCCGAGCAGCGCGACCAGTTCGCCGGGCGGGAAGTCGAGCGAGACGTTGTCGAGCGCCGTGAAATCGCCGAAGCGCTTCTGAAGGTTACGGACGGTGATACCCATTCTGGTTGCCTCTTTACGATTTCGACGAAACGGCGCCGACAGGGCCGGCATGTGCGGGAACGGCGTCATGCACGTCGGCCAGTTCGGCCGCCAGATGACGCTCGGCGATCAGCTTCAGCGCGAGCGTGACGAGCGCGAGCAGCGCCAGCACCGACGCCACCGCGAACGCCGCCGCGAAGTTGTATTCGTTGTACAGGATCTCCACGTGCAGCGGCATCGTGTCGGTCACGCCGCGGATGTGGCCGGACACGACCGACACCGCGCCGAACTCGCCCATCGCGCGCGCATTGCACAGGATCACGCCGTACAGCAGGCCCCACCTCACGTTCGGCAGCGTCACGCGGCGGAAGATCTGCCAGCCCGACGCGCCGAGCACGCGCGCGGCTTCTTCCTCGTCGGTGCCTTGCGCCTGCATCAGCGGGATCAGCTCGCGCGCGACGAACGGGAACGTGACGAAGATCGTCGCGAGCACGATGCCCGGCACCGCGAAGATGATCTGCACGTCGTGATCCTGCAGCCACGGCCCGAACCAGCCCTGCGCGCCGAACAGAAGCACGTACACGAGGCCCGAGATCACCGGCGACACCGAGAACGGCAGATCGATCAGCGTCGTCAGCAGCGCCTTGCCGCGGAATTCGAACTTCGCGATCGCCCACGATGCGCACACGCCGAACACGAGGTTCAGCGGCACGGCGATCACGGCGACGGTCAGCGTCAGCTTGATCGCCGACCACGCGTCGGGATCAGCCAGTGATTCGAGATAGAAGCCGATGCCCTTGCGCAGCGCCTCGACGAATACCGCGGCGAGCGGCACGACGAGGAAGAACGCGAGGAACGCCAGCGCGATGCCCGTGAGCAGCCAGCGCACGACGCGCGACTCGCTGACGGGGTCGAGCCGCTTCGCGGCACGCGCGGCCGGCGACGGGGTTTTCAGCACGACGGTGGCCTCCTGGGTCATTACTGGCCTCCTGCGGCGGCAGCAGCGGCGGTGACGGTGGCGGGCGCCGGACCGCTCGCGCCCTTGCTCGTACGACGCTGCAGATACCACTGCAGCGTGTTGATCAGCAGCAGCATCAGGAACGACACGACCAGCATCACGACCGCCAGCGCGGTCGCGCCCGCGTAGTCGTACTGCTCGAGCTTCGTGATGATCAATAGCGACGTGATCTCGGATTTCATCGGCACGTTGCCGGCGATGAAGATCACCGAGCCGTATTCGCCGAGCGCGCGCGCGAACGCGAGCGCGAAACCGGTGAGCAGCGCCGGCAGCACGGCCGGCAGCACGACGCGGCGGAACGTCAGCCAGCGCGACGCGCCGAGGCACGCGGCGGCTTCTTCCTGCTCGCGCTCGAAATCCTCGAGCACCGGCTGCACGGTGCGCACGACGAACGGCAGCCCGATGAAGGTCAGCGCGACCAGCACGCCGGCCGGCGTGAACGCGATCTTGATGCCGAGCGGCGCCAGATACTGGCCGACCCAGCCGTTGGTCGCGTAGACGGCCGCGAGCGAGATGCCGGCCACCGACGTCGGCAGCGCGAACGGCAGGTCGACGACCGCATCGACGAGGCGCTTGAACGGGAACGTGTAGCGCACCAGCACCCATGCGACGAGGAAGCCGAACACGGCATTGATCAACGCGCCGCCGAGCGCGGCCGAGAACGTCAGCCGGTACGACGCGAGCACGCGCGGCGACGTGACGGCGGTGACGAACTGGTCCCACGACAGCGTCGCGGTCTTCAGGAACGTGGCGGCGAGCGGAATCAGCACCACGAGGCTCAAATAGGCCACCGTGATGCCGAGTGTCACGCCGAAACCGGGCAGCGCGCTCGGCTTGCGAAAGGTGTACGTCGTCATCGGATGCTCTTGCTGGGTCGATGCTGCTCACGGGTCCGACGCAAACGCCGGCGCAGTGAATCGCGCCGGCGGCCCGTCGGGGATGCGGCGCGCTGTCGTGGCGCGCCGCTTGTCGTTATGGCGTTACTGCGGCTTGTAGATCGAATCAAACACGCCGCCGTCCGCGAAATGCGTCTTCTGCGCATTCGTCCAGCCGCCGAACGTGTCGTCGACCGTGTACAGCTTCAGCTTCGGGAACTGCTTGGTCAGCTCCGCCGGCACGTTCTTCGAACGCGGCCGGTAGTAGTTGCGCGCCGCGATTTCCTGGCCCTGCGGGCTGTACAGGTAGTTCAGGTAGGCCTCGGCCAGCTTGCGCGTGCCCTTCTTGTCGACCACCTTGTCGACCACCGCGACGGGCGGCTCGGCCAGGATGCTCACCGACGGCACGACGATCTCGAACTTGTCGGTACCGAATTCCTTGACCGACAGGAACGCCTCGTTTTCCCAGGCGATCAGCACGTCGCCGATCCCGCGCTGCACGAAGCTGGTCGTCGCGCCCCGCGCGCCCGAATCGAGCACGCCTGCGTTCTTGTAGAGCTTCGTGACGAATTCCTTCGCCGTCTGCTCGTTGCCGCCCGGCTTGTGCTGCGCGTAGGCCCATGCGGCCAGGTAGTTCCAGCGTGCGCCGCCCGAGGTCTTCGGGTTCGGCGTGACGATCGAGATGCCCGGCTTGGTCAGGTCGTCCCAGTCCTTGATCCCCTTCGGGTTGCCCTTGCGCACCAGGAACACGATCGTCGACGTGTACGGCGATGCGTTGTCGGGCAGGCGCTTCTGCCAATCCTTGTTCACGAGCCCCTTGTTCGCGAGCGCGTCGATGTCGTACGCCAGCGCCAGCGTGACGACGTCCGCCTGCAGGCCGTCGAGCACCGAGCGCGCCTGCGCGCCCGAGCCGCCGTGCGACTGCTTGAAGTTGACGGTTTCGCCCGTCTTCGCCTTCCACTCCTTGCCGAACGCCTGGTTGAAATCCTGATACAGCTCGCGCGTCGGGTCGTACGACACGTTCAGGAAGGTCGTATCGGCCTGGGCATGCGTCGCGACGCCCAGCGCCGCCGCCGCGCCCAGCGCGAGTGTTGCGATCAGGCGGCCCACTCCGCCCACCAGCCCCGTATTGCGCTTCGCCATCCTTGGTTCTCCAGTGTTGTCGGTATTGCGATGTCGGGCCAGTCTATCGAACGGGTTACATGATTAAAAATAATCGTTCCTTATTTTTTAATACTCAAAAGTGCTAACGCAGACGGGATGGACGGTTGCGGCGGACGAACCGGCGTCCGGGCGTCGCGAAATCACGCCGGAACCGCCGCGATCGCGTCGAACCTCAAGTAACACTTGAAATTCGCCAAGTACTGTATAAAAATACAGCTCACTGTCTATCCATACAGTTGAGCCATGACCAAACTCACCGCCCGTCAGCAGCAAGTGTTCGACTTGATCCGTCGCGCGATCGAGCGCTCCGGATTCCCGCCCACCCGTGCCGAGATCGCGGCCGAACTGGGCTTCAGCTCGCCGAATGCGGCCGAGGAGCACCTGCGCGCGCTGGCTCGCAAGGGCGTGATCGAGCTCGCCGCCGGCGCATCGCGCGGCATCCGGCTGCTCGGCATCGACGACGCCCCGCACCAGTTCACGCTGCCGCATGCCGGCCTGATGCAACTGTCGCTGCCGCTCGTCGGCCGCGTCGCGGCCGGTAGCCCGATCCTTGCGCAGGAGCACATCTCGCAGCACTACGCGTGCGATCCCGCGCTGTTCACCAGCAAGCCCGACTACCTGTTGAAGGTGCGCGGCCTGTCGATGCGCGACGCCGGCATTCTCGACGGCGACCTCCTCGCCGTGCAGAAGCGCACGGAAGCGAAGGACGGCCAGATCATCGTCGCGCGTCTCGGCGACGACGTCACGGTCAAGCGGCTGATGCGCCGGCCCGGCGGCCTCGAGCTGATCGCGGAGAACCCGGATTACGAAAACATCTTCGTCAAGGCCGGCAGCGCGGATTTCGCGCTGGAAGGCATCGCCGTCGGGCTGATCCGCTCGGGCGAACTCTGACATTCCGTCTCTCCAGGAGAACATCATGGAACGCCTTGCCCGCCTGCTGCCTTTCCGTCAATTTGGTCGCCTGCGTCATCTGCGCGGCCGCACGCCCTGCGCACCGCTGTCCGCGGCGGCGCCTGTGCAAGAAGAAGTCGCAGTCGAACGGCAGGCGTCCCTGCTGCCGTCAGCGCTCCCCGCGTTCGCGCGGGTATCGCTGAACGCCGGTCTCAATCACGCGGAACCCGCGCGCCGTGCGCCGGTGCGCGTCTATCACGGCCGTTCGCGCCTGATCATGGTCGGCACGATCGACGCCGTGTGCCGGATGATCGATCGTTGCATCGCAGAGGAACGATCGGCCACGCCGGGCGGTCTCTGATTGCGGAACCTTCCCGCACCGGAGGCAACGTGACTGGATCGTCGCGCCGCGCATGGCGACTCAAGCCCTTCCTGATCGTCGCGCTGGTCGTCGCCGTCATTGCGACGCTCGGCTATGCGTACGCGTCGCCGTATGTCGCGCTCGGTCGCCTGAAATCGGCGATCGATGCGCGCGACGCGCAGGTGATCAGCGAGTACGTCGACTTTCCGTCGCTGCGCATCAGCCTGAAGCAGCAGGTCACGGAAGAGTTGATGCGCCGGATCGACGCAGTGAAGAAGGACAATCCGTTCGCGGTGATCGGCGCGCTGATCGGGTCCGCGCTGATTGGCCCGCTGGTCGATGCGTACGCGACCCCGGAAGGCGTCGCTGCGCTGATGAGCGGATTGCCGCCACGCGGCAATCCGGGCGAGCGTCCGCCTGAGTGGTCGAATCGGCCACCAGCAGGTAATGCCCCCGGCAACACGCCTGCCGCGCCGCCGGCCGCCAATCCTGCTCCGGCCAGTACTGCCGTACCGGGCAGCAACGCGGCCGCTCCGGCGGCATCGTCGCCGGCACCCGTGTCCGCCGCACCGGCCAGCCCGAGCGAAGCAACCCAGGCGCCGCACCAGCAGCAAACCAGCGCGGGCTATCGAAATATCGACGAATTCGTCGTGACGTACCAGCGCAGTGCCGACGGCACGCGCTATGCGGCGATCTTCCACCGCTTCGGGCTGTTCTCGTGGAAATTGTCGGGGATCGACCTGCATGCATAGCAAGCCGCGTTCGATGCCCGCACTGCTGATGCAGCGCGCCGCCTGACCGGCCCGCATCGCCGGTCAGGCAGTCATCGAGCCTTTAGATCATTTGCCGTTCGCCGTAGCCGCTTCACGCTCGCGCGCGATTTCGGCCTTCTGCTCTTCCGCCGACGAACACGCTACCAGGATGCTGCAGTTCACGCGATCGAGCAGTTGCGTATTGCCCGACCCCATCCACCATCTCGACAATCCGCTGCGGCACCGGTGGCCGACGACGACGAGATCGACCTTCAATTCCGACGCGAGATTCGCGATTTCGTCGATCGGATAGCCGAATGCGAAATGGCCTTCGGCCTGCACGCCGCGCTCGCGCAGCCAGTTCACGCCTTCCTGCAGGATTTCGCGCGCGGTTTCCTCGAAGCGGCCGCATGCGACATCAGTCAGCAAACCTGCACTTTGCGCAATGCTCGAACGCATGTCGACGACCGACAGCAAATGCGTTTCGGCCTTCAGGTCCATTGCGAGATTGGCCCCGTAACGCAGCGCCTTGCGCCCTTCGAGCGTGCCGTCGTAACACAGCAAAATCTTGTTGTAGCTAGCCATGAAGCCTCCCTATCGCGACAACGAGCCTACGCATTCATCATGGTGCGCCGCAATTCAAGACGCAAGGGATGGAAAACGCTGATTCGCCCCGCACGGCGCGTGCGCGATGATGCGGCGCACGATCGGTGCGCAATTGCATCACACCGGGCAGACATGCCCTGAAGCGATACGGCCAATGCACTAGAATGGCCCGCTCGACCTCCAGCGGGCCACCGCGCGCCGGCGTCGTGCGCTTCGGTCATGCCCGTGTGACACCCCTGCGCCCGATCCGTTCGCAAACCGGCCACGCACCGGGCAGCAGAATGCGCCCGCTTGAAACGACAACACGCCCATGTCCGTCGCACCGATCGATTTCCGCAACGTCGAAAAGCGCTATGGCGACAAGCTCGTCGTCAACGGCCTGTCCTTCAACGTGAAGGCCGGCGAATGCTATGGCCTGCTCGGGCCGAACGGCGCCGGCAAGACCACGACGCTGAAGATGCTGCTCGGCCTCGCGCATCCCGATGCAGGCGCCATTTCGCTGTGCGGCGAACCGGTTCCATCGCGGGCGCGACACGCACGCCAGCGGGTCGGCGTCGTCCCGCAGTTCGACAATCTCGACCCCGACTTCACCGTGCGCGAGAACCTGCTCGTGTTCAGCCGCTATTTCGGGATGTCGGCGCAGGCGGCACGCGCGCTCGTGCCGCCGCTACTCGAATTCGCGAAGCTGGAAAACAAGGCCGATGCGAAGGTCGGCGAGTTGTCGGGCGGCATGAAACGCCGCCTCACGCTCGCCCGCGCGCTCGTCAACGATCCCGATGTGCTGGTGCTCGACGAGCCTACGACCGGCCTCGATCCGCAGGCGCGGCATCTGATGTGGGAACGGCTGCGTTCGCTGCTCGCCCGCGGCAAGACAATCCTGATCACCACGCATTTCATGGAGGAAGCCGAGCGCCTGTGCGATCGGCTGTGCGTGATCGAGGAAGGCCGCAAGATTGCCGAAGGCGCGCCGCACGCCCTGATCGAATCGGAGATCGGCTGCGACGTGATCGAGATCTACGGGCCCGATCCGGCCGCGCTGCGCGACGAATTGTCGGCATTCGCGAAGCACACCGAGATCAGCGGCGAGACACTGTTCTGCTATGTGATCGATCCCGAACCGCTCACCGCACGACTCAAGGGCCGCCCGGGGTTGCGCTATCTGCATCGCCCGGCCAATCTGGAGGATGTGTTCCTGCGGCTCACGGGCCGCGAGATGCAGGACTGATCGACCATGGACGTTCGCAACTATTCCGCCACCACGCCGTCGGCGCTGCCGCGCGAGTCGCGCTTCGCGATCGCGATGCCGGCCAACGCAAGCAACTGGATCGCCGTCTGGCGGCGCAACTATCTCGTGTGGCGCAAGCTCGCGCTCGCATCGATGTTCGGCAATCTCGCCGATCCGATGATCTATCTGTTCGGGCTGGGTTTCGGGCTCGGGCTGATGCTCGGCCATGTCGACGGCGTGTCGTATATCGCGTTCCTCGCGGCCGGCACGGTCGGCTCGAGCGTGATGATGTCCGCGAGCTTCGAGTCGATGTATTCGGGTTTCTCGCGGATGCACGTGCAGCGCACGTGGGAAGCGATCATGCATACGCCGCTCGCGCTCGGCGACATCGTGCTCGGCGAGATCGTGTGGGCGGCCAGCAAGGCACTGCTGTCGGGCGGCGCGATCATGCTCGTCGCGGGCGGGCTCGGCTATGCGCAGTTTCCGTCGATGCTCGCCGCGCTGCCGGTGATCGCGCTGGCCGGCCTCGCGTTCGCCAGCATCGCGATGATCGTCACGGCGCTCGCGCCGTCCTACGACTTCTTCATGTTTTATCAGACGCTCGTGCTGACGCCGATGCTGCTGCTGTCGGGCGTGTTCTTCCCGATCACGCAGTTGCCGCCGCTTGCGCAGCACGCGGCGCAGGCGCTGCCGCTCGCGAATGCGGTCGAACTGATCCGGCCCGCGATGCTCGGCCGGCCGGCGACCGACATCGCGCTGCACGTCGCGGTGCTCGCCGGCTACGCGGTCGGCGGATTCCTGCTGTCCGCGTGGCTGTTCCGGCGGCGGATGATGCGCTGACGGCCGGGCGCGCCGGACACCGGGCGCCGGCTTCATGCGACGACGTTACTCGTCGTCGTCGCTCCACGGAATTTCAACGTCGGTCAGGAACGCCACGGTCGCGAGCGGACCACCTTCCTGGCGGCCGAGCTTGCCGTCCGCGCGATGCCATTCCACGCGGAATTGCGTACCCGGATCGTCGGCCACCAGATAGACCGTGCGCAGTTCTTCCTTGTCGGCTTCGTCCACCGGGCCGTCGAACGACACCAGCATCTTCTGCGGCCACAGTCCGTTGACCGGATCGTAAATGCGATCGCCTTGCGGAATGTCGATGCTGGCCTCGACACCGATCGTTGCGGAGGCCTCGATGATCATCGTGCCGAGTGCTTGCAGCACGGCAGTCGCCCGCGCGGAATTGGCCTGGCGGATCGCGAGATCGCCGCGCGTCAGCGCCTTTTCGAGTCGAGGATGAATCTTCGGTTGGGTCATGCGTTTTCCTGTTTGCTTCTTGTAAAGGGCGCCGCACGCGTGAAGCGGCGGCGCCGGATGAATACGAATGCGACGATTGCGCCGGGCCGGCGTGTCGCCCGCGTCGTCAGAACCCGAACGCGATCGCGAGCAAGCCGCTCACGATCCCGAATACGACGACGAGCGTCGCGACGATCGCCAGCATGTAAGGCTTGAACGAACGCGCGAGCATCGCGAGCGACGGCACGCTGATCGGCGGCAGCGTCATCAGCAGCGCGGCGGCCGGACCGACGCCCATGCCGAGCGACAGCATCGCCTGGATGATCGGCACCTCGCCGGCCGTCGGGATCACGAACAGCATGCCTGCGACCGCGAACGCGACGATCCAGCCGAGGTGATTGCCGATGTCCGGGCCGATATGCGGGAACAGCCACGCGCGCGCGGCGCCGAGCAGCAGCACGAGCACGATGTATTCGGGCACGAGCCGCACGGCCATGCGCGCGAGCAGCTTCATCCAGCGGACGAACGGATTGCCGGCCGCGGCCTGCTCGGCTGCCAGCGCGGCGAGCTGCGCATCATCGATGCTGCGGTCTTCGGGACGCGCGATGCGGTTCAGCAGGTAGCCGATCCCGAACACCATCGCGATGCCGAGCACGAGGCGCAGCGCGCTCCAGTGCCAGCCGAGTACGAAGCCCATGAACACCAGCGCCGCCGGGTTCAGCACCGTGTTGCCGAGCCAGAACGCGACCGCGCCGCCCGGCGACGCGTGGCGCGCCCGCAGGCCCGCGACGACCGGCGCCGCGCAGCACGTGCACATCATCCCGGGCAGCGACAGCAGCCCGCCCGCGGCGACGCTGCCGAACCCCGTGCGGCCGAGCACGCGCGCCACCCAGTGCGCGGGCAGCAGCGCCTGCACGGCCGAGCCGAGCAGCAGGCCGAGCACCATCGCCTGCCAGATCGCCTTGCCGTATGCCCACGCGTAGTCGAGGGCCGCCTTCAGCGACGGCTCGGGTGCGGCCGCCGACGTGCCCATCAGGATCGACTGGCCGATCGAATGGTGCTCGGCGGCAACGAATGCCTTGTTGTAGTACGGGAACCATTTCACATAGAACAGTCCCGCGACCGCGATCAGCAGGAAGGTCATCCAGCCGAGGGCCGGATTCGGTTGAGTGCGTGTGGTCGTCATCGTGTGGTGGTCGTTGATGGATCTTTGTCGGTTTCGGATGTCGTGCCGGCGGCGAGCGCGGCCGATGCGGGCAACCCGGCTTGCGCGAGTTCGGCCAGCAGCAGGCGCGCCTGCTCGCGCACGTCGGCCGCGTTGGGCCGGAACGTGAAAGTCAGCGCCCGGTTCGGCTTGTTGTACGTCGCGCGATAAGTGCGCGCGTAGGCGGGATCGTAATGCCTGTCGATCAGTTCGGCGAACAAATCGGCCCGCGCACCGGCATCGATCAGCCCCTTCCAGCGCGTCACCTCTTCGCGGCTGTGCAGGCCGATCAGCCGATGAAGCTGTGCCTTGAACGCATCCGGCTCGTCGAACAGGTGCGCGTAATCGTCGAGCAGGAACGCGATCCGCTCGTCGTGAGCCGCTTCGACCTGCACCCATGGGCCCGCGTGAAACGCTTCGATCAGCGCGATCGGCAGCTGCACGAGCCCGATCCTGCGGCTTTCCGACTCCACGAATACCGGCCATTCGGGGTCGAAACGACTAAGCGCCTCCACGAGCCCCGAATCGAACCCCTTCTGCGCCGGTTGCGGCTTGCCCGGCAGCGCGCCGAGCAGCGAGCCGCGATGGCACGCGAGCGCTTCCAGATCGAGCGTCTGGGCACCCACGTCGCGCAGCGCATTCAGCAGGCGCGTCTTGCCGCAGCCCGTATGGCCGACGAGCGCGATGTAGCGAAAGCGTGTCGGCAGCGAGTCGAGCGTCGCGCATACCGACTGGCGGTACGCCTTGTAGCCGCCGTCGAGCTGGCGCGCCTTCCAGCCGATCAGGTTGAACCAGGTCGTCATCGAGCCCGAGCGCTTGCCGCCGCGCCAGCAGTAGATCAGCGGCCGCCAGTTGCGCGGCCGGTCGGCGAACGTCGTGTCGAGATGGCGCGCGATGTTGCGCGCGACGATCGCCGCGCCGACGCGCGTCGCCTCGTACGGCGACACCTGGCGATACATCGTACCGACGAGCACGCGCTCTTCGTTGCTGAGCACGGGCGCGTTCAGCGCGCCGGGGATATGGTCCTCGGCGAACTCGAGCGGCGTGCGCACGTCGATGATCTCGTCGAACTCGCCGGCGCGATCGAGGGTGACAATCAGGTTCTTCAATTTGGCGTCGAACAGGGGCGATGCGGCTCGAGGAGCCGCATGGGCACGGAAGGCGGATTGACGATTATCTCACGGGCCGGCGTCCCGGGCCTCGCGCGGCGGTCGGCGGCGGCGAGGCGGCCTGCATCGCGTCGATCAGGTGGTCGCGAAATGCGCGCACCGACGCGGGCAGATCGCGCCCCGCCATCGTCTGCACCTGGATGCTGCGTTCGCGCAGTTGCGGGTTCGTCATGGGCACGACGACGAACCCGTCCGCATCGGCACGGTCGCGCACCGACAGCAGCCCCGTGAACATCACCGCGCCCGTGCGCCGTGCGTAGCCGTACATCGCCGCGGTGTTGTTGCTCGTCAGCTCGGGCTCGAGCAGCAGCCCGTCGAGCGCGCACGCGATGTCGATCAGCTGGCGCACCGTCGTGCCGGCCTCGGGCAGCAAATGCGCGTGCCGCGCGACATCGGCGAGCGACACCGCGTCGCGCGCCGCGAGCGGGTGATCCTGGCGGACCAGCGCAAAGACCGGCGCGCGCTCCGTGTGGTCGACACGCACGCCCTTCTCCGGCGCGAGGCTGAAGGTCAACGCGATGTCCGCATCGCCGTCGCGCACGCGCCGGGTCGCGTCCGCTGGCGACACGACCCACACGATGAAATCGACGCCCGGGTGGCGGGCCTTGAAGCTCCCGAGCACGCCGGGCAGGAAATCGATCGCGAACCCTTCCGAGCACGCGATCTTCAGCAGGCTGCCGTGCAGCGCGTCGAGCCCGCCGATGTCCTTCATCACGTGCTCGGCCTCCAGCAGGCTGCGCTGCGCGAACGCCAGCAATCGCTCGCCGGCTTCAGACAACGCCATCCCGCGCGGGCGCCGCTCGAACAGCGGCGCGCCGAGCTCGCTCTCCAGCTTCGCGATCTGGCGGCTGATCGCCGACACGGCCACGTGCAGCCGCGCCGACGCGTCGCTGATCGAGCCGGTACGCGCCACCTCGACGAAATACCGCAGTGCCAGGCCATGCAGGAAAGCCGCCATCGTCGTGTCTCCGCGCCGCATCCGGCCGCGCTGCTTTGCCTTTTTGGCAAAGAAAGGTTCGAAATTCGATCATTGTGACAAAAAAACCGGCTTTCTAGAATCGATCGCACTTCACGTTGCCTGCGCGGCCCGCGCACGGCGAACCCGACCGAGGAGACCCGATTTGAGCCGTACCGCCGCCATCCAGCACGCGCTGAACCAGTTCGAGTCCGGTGCGTTCTTCACGACCCTGAGCCGCCGCGTCGGCCTGCGCACCGAAAGCCAGGACCGCGGCAACGAAGCCGCGCTGCGCGCCTACCTGACCGACGAGATCGCGCCGGAGGCCGGCCGCCTCGGTTTCACGTCGCGCATCGTCGACAACCCCGTCGACGGCGGCGGGCCGTTCCTGCTCGCATCGCGCCACGAAGACGACGCGCTGCCGACCGTGCTGATCTACGGCCACGGCGACGTCGTGCGCGGCTACGACGCGCAGTGGCGCGCGCCGCTGTCGCCGTGGACGCTGACGGCCGACGGCGACCGCTGGTACGGCCGCGGCAGCGCCGACAACAAGGGCCAGCACACGATCAACCTGGCCGCGCTGGCGAGCGTGCTTCACGCACGCGGCGGCCGGCTCGGCTTCAACGCGAAGCTGCTGATCGAGATGGGCGAGGAAACCGGCTCGCCGGGCCTCGACGCGCTGTGCCGCCGGGAGCGCGACGCGCTCGCGGCCGACGTGCTGATCGCGTCCGACGGCCCGCGCATCGCCGCCACGCGCCCCACGGTATTCCTCGGCTCGCGCGGCGCGGTCAACTTCAAGCTGAGCCTGCGCGCCCGCGACGGCGCGCATCACTCCGGCAACTGGGGCGGACTGCTGCGCAACCCGGCGATCGTGCTCGCGCATGCGCTCGCGAGCCTCGTCGACGCGCGCGGCGCGATTCGCGTCGCGGGGCTGCGCCCGCCGCCGATCCCGGCCGCGGTGCGCGACGCGCTCGCCGATCTGTCGGTCGGCGGCGGCCCCGGCGACCCGGCGCTCGACGCCGACTGGGGCGAGCCCGGCCTGTCCGCGGCCGAGCGCGTGTTCGGCTGGAATACGCTCGAGATCCTCGCGTTCAAGGCCGGCAATCCGGAGCATCCCGTCAACGCCATCCCGCCCGCCGCGTATGCGCACTGCCAGTTGCGCTTCGTCGTCGGCACCGACTGGGAAGCGCTGCAGGCGCACCTGCGCGCGCACCTCGATGCGCACGGCTTCGCCGACGTCGAGATCGACGTCGAACGCGGCGCACCGGCGACGCGCGTGCCGCCGGACGATCCGTGGGTGCGCTGGGCCGTCGCGTCGCTCGCGCGCACCACCGGCAAGAAGCCCGCGATCCTGCCGAATCTCGGCGGCACGCTGCCGAACGACGTGTTCGCCGACACGCTCGGGCTGCCGACGCTGTGGGTGCCGCACTCGTACCCGGCGTGCTCGCAGCACGCGCCCGACGAGCACCTGCTCGCGAGCGTCGTCAGCGAGGGGCTGCAGATGATGGCCGGCCTCTTCTGGGATCTCGGCGACGACGCGCCGCCCGTTCGCCGCGCGGCATCCGCCGCGGCCGGCGCCGCCCTGTAACGCGCTTCGCCCCTTTTCACGGGACCTGCACACACGATGAATACGACCACCCTGACCTCGCAGGACGCCGCGCGCCCCAGCGCCGCGAAGATCCGGCGCATCATCTTCGCGGCGTCGATCGGCAACGCACTCGAATGGTTCGACCTGATCGTCTACGGCTTCTTCGCGGTGACGATCGCCAAGCTGTTCTTCCCGGCCACGAGCGAAGCGACGTCGCTGATGCTGACGCTCGGCACGTTCGGCCTGTCCTACCTGATCCGGCCGATCGGCGGCTTCGTGCTCGGCGCGTACGCGGACCGCGCGGGCCGCAAGGCGTCGCTGCTGCTGTCGATCGCGATGATGATGGCCGGCACGCTGCTGATCGCGCTGATGCCGACCTACGCATCGATCGGCATTCTCGCGCCGCTCGGGATCATGCTGTCGCGGCTGATGCAGGGCTTTTCCGCCGGCGGCGAATTCGCGAGTTCGACCGCGTTTCTCGTCGAGCACGCGCCGCAGCGGCGCGGCTTCATGTCGAGCTGGCAGTTCGCGAGCCAGGGCCTCGCGACGTTGCTCGCGTCGGGCTTCGGCGCGCTGCTGACGGCCACGCTGACCACCGCGCAACTCGAAAGCTGGGGCTGGCGCGTGCCGTTCCTGTTCGGCCTCGCGATCGGCCCTGTCGGGCTGTACATCCGTCGCTACGTCGACGAAGGCGTCGAGTTCAAGACGCAGGCGCGCTCCGAAGCGCCGGTGCGCGAACTGTTCGCGGATCAGAAGATGCGGCTGCTGCTGTCGGTCGGCGCGCTCGTGATCTCGACCGCGATCAACTACATGATCCTGTATATGCCGACCTACGCGATCAAGCAGCTCGGGCTGCCCGCATCGACCGGTTTCGCGGCGACGCTCGCGACCGGCTTCGTGCTGACGCTCGTCACGCCGGTCGTCGGCCATCTGTCCGACAGCACCGGGCGAATCCGCATGATGGCGGTCGCGGCCGTGCTGATGCTCCTGACCGTGTGGCCGACGTTCGCCTGGCTCACGCGCCACGCGTCGTTCGCGACGATGCTCGCCGCACTGGTCTGGATCGGCGCGCTGAAGGCGATGTACTGCGGCGCGCTGCCGGCGCTGATGGCCGAACTGTTCCCGTCGCAGACGCGCGCCACCGGGCTCGCGGTCAGCTACAACACCGGCGTCACGCTGTTCGGCGGCTTCGCGCCGTTCGTCATCACCTGGCTGATCAGCACGACCGGCAACCGGCTGTCGCCGGCGCTCTATCTGATGGGATGTGCGCTACTGAGCCTCGCCGCGCTGTTCGTCGCGCGCACGCGGCTGAAAATGCGCTGACGCGAGAAACGGCGGCGCAGCAAGGCGCCGCCGAAACCGCCGGACTCGGTGCGACTCGGCCCGTCGCGGCATCGCTGCCGCGCGGGCCGCGCGCCGTTTACGGCGCCGGGTTCGGCTGCCGTTCGTGCAATGCGTCGATCTCGGCAAGGATCTCGTCGGACAGCGTCACGTCGACGCTGCCGATGTTTTCCTTCAACTGCTCGAGCGACGTCGCGCCGACCAGGTTGCTGCGCACGAACGGGCGGCTGTTGACGAACGCGAGCGCCAGTTGCGCGGGCGACAGCCCGTGACGCTGCGCGAGTGCGACGTAACGCGACGTCGCCTCGACGGCCTGCGGCTTGCTGTAGCGCTGGAAGCGCTCGAACAGCGTGATCCGCGCGCCGGCCGGACGCGCGCCGTTCTCGTATTTGCCCGACAGCCAGCCAAATGCGAGCGGCGAATACGCGAGCAGGCCGACGCCGTCGCGATGCGTGAACTCCGACAGCCCGTTCTCGAACGTGCGGTTCAGCAGGCTGTACGGATTCTGGATGCTCGCGATACGCGGCAGCCCGAGCCGCTCGGTCGCGCGCAGGAACTGCGCGACACCCCATGGCGTTTCGTTCGACACGCCGATCGCGCGCACCTTGCCGGCCTTCACGAATTCCGCGAGCACACCGAGCGTTTCCTCGATCGGCACCGTGTACGCGTCGTCGACCCACGGATACGCGGGACGGCCGAAGGTGGTCGTGCTGCGATCGGGCCAATGCAGCTGGTAAAGATCGACGTAGTCGGTCTGCAGGCGCTTGAGGCTGCCGTCGAGCGCTTCGGTCAGGTTCTTGCGGTCGAACTGGTTGCCCTCGCCGCGAATATGACGCGGATTGTGCGGCTGCCGCGCCGGCCCGGCGATCTTCGTCGCGAGCACGATGCGGTCGCGCTGCGCGCGATGCTGCGCGATCCAGGTGCCGATGTACTGCTCGGTGCGGCCCTGCGTGTCGGGCTTCGGCGGCACCGGATACATCTCCGCGGCATCGATCAGCGTCACGCCGTGTCCGAGCGCGTAGTCGATCTGCTCGTGCGCGTCGCGCTCCGAATTCTGCTCGCCCCACGTCATCGTGCCGAGACCGATCAGGCTGACCTCGATGCCCGAATCGCCGAGTGTGCGGTATTCCATGCTGTTCCTGTCGCGTCAGTGGAAAGCAGGAACGCTATCACATTGAAGCCACTGCTTCAGATGGGCCCCGCGCACGCTTACAAGCGGCCTTCGGCGCTGCTCCCCACGCTCACGCGCCCGCCCGGACGGGGGGTGTCGCCTCCTCCCGTCACTGCGGCCGCTGGATGAAGCAGGTCGCCGACGCGTGCGCGACGATCTTGTCGTCCGGCGTCTTCAGCGTGCCCTCCGCGACGCCCAGCGAACGCGACAGGTGAATTACGCGCCCTTCCGCGATCAGCTCGACGTCGCGCGGCACGGGCCGCAGCATCTTCACGTGCAGATCGACGGTGCCGTAACCGACGCCCGCGTCGAGCATCGAATGCACCGCGCACCCGGTGACCGAATCGAGCACCGTCGCGGCGAACCCGCCGTGCACACCGCCCAACGGGTTCAGGTGCCGGCCGTCCGCCCGCGCCGAAAACTTCACGTAACCGAGCTCGACGTCGAGCGGACGCATCGGGATCGTCTCGGAAATCGATGCCAAGGGCGCGTCGCCCGACACGGCGGCACGCAGCAGGTCGAGGCCAGACAGGGAAAGCGGGTTCATCGGGTTGTCTCCGGGTTGAAAGCGCGTCGCCGCGCGAGTAAGTTCTAAATTGGAACTCATTATTGTCAGCGATGCCGGCCGTTGTCAACGCGGCCGCGCCCGTTGCGACCGAAGGCGGGTTCTATAATCGAACCCGCTATTTCGCTGAACCGCCGCACGACCGCCGCAAGAGGCAAGAGACTCGACGTTGACGTCCTCCTCTTCCTAAAGGGAGAGGATTCCCACACCTGGCGATGCACGTCCGCATCGGAGAATGTTCAACGCAGCGTTGATATCACGATCATGCTCGACACCACAGTCACTGCAGGCCCATTCGCTTACTCGCAGTCCCGCGATACCTTTCGGCCGCGTCGTGCTGTCTTTCGATCCGCACGCCGAACAGGACTGGGTAGAACCGCTTTCGTCGACTTCCTCGAACGTCGCTCCGTGCGCGATCGCTTTGTAGCGGAGCGTGTTTCGGAAGGACGACCAGGACGCGTCGTAGACACTTTTCGCCATCCTGGTTCTGGCAAGTTTTGCGGCCGACACGTTGCCGACCGCGATGTAATCGAAACGCCGCACCAGATCGAGCGCGAGCTTATGCTGGAAGTCGGCGCGGGCATTCGCGATCTTGGCGTGCAGCTTCGCGATATGCCGCTTGTGCTTTCGCGCCCGTTGCGCTTTCGCCAGCTTTTCCGCCGCTCGTCGGCCGAATCGGTCATTGGGCAGCTTTTCTCCGGTCGAAAGTGTGGCGAAGTCTTTCAGGCCGAGATCGATGCCGACGCCGGAACGGATCGGGCGGACCTGCACATCGGGCATCTCGATCACGATGTTGAGAAACCAGTTGCCGCGTGCATCCTGCGCAAAGTTGGTGCCGTCCTTGATCTTGCCTTCGGGAAGCGGTCGACTGTTGAACACGCGAAACGTGTTGCCGGCGAAACGGAACGCGTCCCCCTCGCGCTTCAGGTCACGCCCCTTCAGCGGCACCCAGCCGAGCGACTTCCTGCCGCGATAACGCAGGTAAGGGCGTCGGCGCTGACTGCGCGACTTCGCATATTGCTCGCACGTCGCGTTGATCGTGCCGGAGTGAATACCGAGTTCCTTGCTGCTCCCCGTCGTCAGCACGTTCAGGTCGAATCCCGTCGGCCACTTCTTGCTCCACTTCAGCGCGTGCTTCTGCGTGTCGTTGCAGAAGTTCCAGACGTAGTTCACCGCGCGGCTCTGCTTGTTAAGCAGTCCGTTGAGCGACTTCACCCGGTAGCGGTAGACAAGAATCATGCCGGTGATCCTAACCCGTGGAAGAAGCTGCCTGTCAACAGCGGCGCTCCTTTCCTCCCCGTCCTGAACGACTGGGTTTCTCGGAGCAACTGATGAAATGGGATGACATCGGCACGCTGAACTGTTCGGTCGCACGCACGCTCGCCGTGCTCGGCGACCGCTGGACCATGCTGATCCTGCGCAACGCATTCCTCGGCTGCCGCCGCTTCGACGCGTTCCAGGCCCAGCTTGGCCTGACGCGCCACGTGCTGGCCGAACGGCTCGCGCGGCTCGTCGACGAAGGCGTGCTCGTCAAGCGCGCGTATCAGGAACGCCCGCCGCGCTTCGAGTACCGGCTGACGGAAAAGGGCCTCGACCTCTATCCGGCCCTGCTCGCGCTGATGGCATGGGGCGATCGCTGGAAGGACGACGGCCAAGGGCCGCCGGTGCAATTGCGCCACCGGGCCTGCGGGCAACTGATGCACGCGGTCACCGTATGCTCGGCGTGCGGCGAACCGCTCGACGCACGCGACGTGCAGCCCGAGCCGGGGCCCGGATGGATTGCGTCCGACGGGACCGAGGTGTCCGCATCCACGGATTGACGATACGTTGCGCGCGGATGTCGTTCGGACGCGCCTGCTAGAGATACGTTTGGGCCACGAGCCGCATCGAGTGGCAGTCCGCCCGCCGGGGCACGCATCGTTCGCACGTCCGTGCGCTGCAACGGCAAACGCAATCGCCTGCCATCGCCGGCACTATCGCTGTGCGTTGATCGCCCGCTCGCCCGCACCGGCTGCATAACGCAACTTTGCGTCACCCTGTCCACCGCTGCCAATCCCTGCGCACGCCCTCGCTTCGCATCCACACGTGACCGGGCCGCCACGCGTGCGTTACACTCACGGCCCGCTGTCTCGAAATTATTCGCTGTCCAAGATGTTGTCGCGCAATCGCCTCGCTGCCGCCTGTCTCGCCGCTTCCCTGCTCGCCACCCCGTTCGCCGCCTTCGGCAAGACGCAAAGCGAATCGCTGCTCCAGCAAGCGATCGATCTCGTGTCGCGATGGCTGCCGGCTCCCACTCACGAAGCACCTGCGACCCAGGCCGTCGAATCGGCCTTCTCGCCGGACGGCGGCGCCGAGGCGCTCGTACTGAAAGCGATCGGCGCGGCGCGCAGCTCGATCCGGGTTGCCGCCTACTCGTTCACGTCGCCGCCCGTCACGCGTGCATTGCTTGCCGCCAAGCGCCGCGGCGTCAATGTCGCGGTGGTCGTCGACGACAAGGGCAACCGCGCGAAGAACAGCAAGCAGGCACTGAACCTGCTCGTCAACGCGGGCATTCCGACGCGCACGATCGACACCTATGCGATCCATCACGACAAGTACCTCGTGATCGACGCCGAGCACGTCGAAACGGGTTCGTTCAACTACAGCGCGTCGGCAGCCAGCCGCAATTCCGAGAACGTCGTCGTGGTCTGGAACAATCCGCAACTCGCGTCGCGCTACCTCACGCACTGGCAAAGCCGCTTCGACCAAGGCACGCCGTACCGCTCCAGCTACTGACGCGCGACACGCGCTCGCCGACCCACCGCTCACATTCGCGTCACCGTGTTGCAGATGATCGGCGAGCATGGCGCGATGTTCAATTCGGCCGAATGGCCAGTGCGCCGCGTCGCGAAGCGACCGTCACGCGCGACGACGCCGCGTTCAATGAATGTCAGGCACCCGCCCCGTTGCTGCGCCGGCATGCGCGCTCGACACACAGCGGTTCGCGTGCCCGCCCACACCGCTGGCCGAATTCGCCGACGAGCCTTGGTCGCCCATCGGCAGCACGCTGCGCACGCAATCGGTGCTGAACATCAGCGTGTTCTGAACCAGCGGGTAAATGAGATACAGCGCAAACGCGAGATAGCCCGCGTACAGAATTCGAACCATGGTGCGATGGGAGGCGATGAATGATTGGTCTCGTCCTGTTTACGGCGTGGCGACGCGCACCTTGAGGTATCGGCTGCCCGATTCCGCATCGGGACGAAACACGGGCCGATGACACCCGCTTCTTACCGCATCTTCAACGACGCTCACGAACCCGATCGCCGCCGCGGCGGGACGTGCAGCGAGGCGACGCATCGAGCCATGCGCAACACTGTTCGACGTACGAACCATGACCAACCTGGCCGATGGGACAAGAGACAAGGCTCACGCAAATCGCACCGAAACCGGCCGACGACGCGGCTCGGTCGGGCACGTTGCCGATGATCCCGCACGCCATCGCACCGTCGCCGACCGGCTAACATCGGCGATCGCCGGATGGGCGAACACAGGCCGCGCGGCAGGACGGCCGGCGCATGGCCCGCGGACGAGCCAGGCCGGCGCGCCGGATCAACTGCCGCAGGGCGGCGCGCTGGCCATTGCGTCCGCGATCTGCTCGGGCGTCAGGTCGCGCTGATGCGTCGCCAGCGACCAGCGATGCCCGAACGGATCCTCGACCTGCCCGTAACGGTCGCCCCAGAACATGTCGGCGGCCGGAATCGTGACCGTCGCGCCGGCTTCGACCGCCTTCGCGATCGCCGCATCGGTGTCCGGCACGTACAGATGCAGGCAGACGGGCGTGCCTTTCAGCGCCTTCGGCCCCAGCGCACCGTGCTCCGGCATTTCGTCCACCAGCATCAGCGTCGAATCGCCAATCGCGAGGCACGCATGCGCGAGCCGGCCGTCGGGCATCGCGAGGCGAAACTGTTCGATCGCATTGAATGCACGCTTATAGAAATCAATGGCCGCGGTTGCACCCGCACAGATCAGATGTGGGGTCAGCGTGCGCATCCCTTCCGGAATCGGCTTGACGGACGTGGGCATGGTGTCGCTCCTTCAGTCGGTTGTCGTATCGAAAATCGGGACGGACGCGCGATGCGCACGCCTCCGATGCTACGACGGACGACGCCGACGGAAATCGACACGGTGCCCAGGATTTTTTTGTTCGCCTGACTGATGAGGGCGCAGGACGCCGCATCGGGCGTCATCGGCCCGTTCGGTCGGCCGGTTCGTCCGGCAGGCCGAATTGACGGCGGCAGGCTTCCAGCAACGCGGCCACCGCGTCGAGCGGAAGATCGGCAAATCGCGCGATCGGCAGCATCACGCCGCCCGGCACCTTCGTGCGCGACGAATAGGTAGAGAACTGATAGCCGATGTAACGATTACCGGCGATGCTGACGATCCGGAATTCCGTGACCTCACGCCATGGCGTGACGGGTTTTTCGCGCGCGGAGCCGATCAGCCGGAAGCCCGTCTCGTCGACCTGCAGCGCGAGCTTGCGCCGCGACGAGACGAACAACGCGGCACTGGCCAGCGCCAGCAACACGGCCAGCGCCGCTACCGGCCAGAGCGTCGGGGCGGCCACATAACCGCACACGGTCGCTGCGGCCAGCCCAGCACACACGACCGCTCTGTTTTTCAGGCTCCGGCTGTCGACTGCCAGCGTGACCGGCAACGAACCGGTGACCGTTCCCGCGACCGGATCGACGTGCCAGCCGGAATCCGTCATTTCGTGTGCGTCGTTCATTTCACGCGGGCTCGTGTCGACGGCCGTCGGTTCCTCAATGTGGGCACGATGTCGGGATGCCAATCCCGATGTCGCGAATCACGCGCCGTTGCGCCGACGTCGGTCAATTGCATACCTTGACGGTACCGTTGGTCGTGCATTGCCCGATGGCCCAGTGGCTCTGCCCAGCCAGACGAGGCGCGACGCCCATACCGCGAATCGGCGCGGCCGGCGGCGACGAGGCGGGAACGGTCGCCGACGCGGTCTCGGGCGACGGTTGCACGGGCGACGGCCCGGACGCGGTCTGGCAGGCGCCAAGCGTCAGACAGAGCGCAAATGCCAGCGGGGCGATGGCGAATCTGGAGAGAATCATGGGTACGCTCGCGCGATTCGTTTTGAGTAACGGCCCGCAGTCAGATCTGCGGCAGATCGCGCAACGTGCGCGACTCACTCGTTGCATCGATGTCGAGTTCGATGCCTTCGGACGCATCGCGATACAGCACGCGTTTCAGCCTGGGGCCGATTGCGGTGGTGTCCGATGCCGAGAAGATCGCGCGGACATCGTTACCGGACGCGAGCGCGCGCGCCACGTCCGCCACCGGGGCCTCGCGGGGCGTCGCCGCCCACGAGCGATCGGCCGGGTTCACGGCCGCCCAGCGCACGTGCGTCACGCGCGCGCTGAGCGGATCGATTCGGACACCATTCACCGCAAACGTCGACATCGGCATCTCCCTTGAATTTTTGCGGCCGGCCGCATGCATGCGGCGCGCGGCGCGCTGCGACCAACCCGGATCTCGCCCGCGCGGCGCGCACGGCCTGCGATCGCGTGCGCTGCTTCGGCCAACGCGATTTTCGATGATACATTGGGACGCTTTGCAACCGTCAACAGACGATCGTGTACGGGAGAAACACATGAGCGACGCCTGGGGAACCTTCCCTGCCAGAATGGGCGACCATCAGGCTTTCATCAGCTTCAACCACGGCTTCGCGGAAATCGCCGAAGGAGATCCGCGCACGTCGCTGCTCAGCGTGCGGGTCCCCTTTGCGCATCCGTCGCCTGAAGGGCTGCCGACCGGCGACGAATTCGCCGATCTCGCGAAGATCGAGGATCTGCTCGACGCCGCGATCATCGCGAAAGGCGGCGTGCAGGTCGGCCGCATCACCGTCGACGGCAACCGGGATTTTCTTTTCTACGTGCCGTTCGACGAAGAGGCAGCCGCGGAAATCGTCGACTCGCTGGCCGACCAGACGACCTATGCGCTCCAGTACGCCCACCAGGACGATCCGGACAAGACGACATACTGGCAGACGCTCTACCCGACCGACGACGACTGGCAGATCATGCGCGACATGCGCACGCTGGATGCGCTGCGGCAGCAAGGCGACGCACCGGACGTGAGCCGGCGCGTGATGCACTGGGCATACTTCCCCGACCCGAGCGACGCGCACCAGTTCGCGGACTGGGCCGAAGCGAAAGGCTATCCGGTCGAATCGGTCGCGCCAACCGAAGACGGCAAGTCGGCGGTGCGGTTTTCGCACGAAGGCACGCTCGCGCTCGCCGACATCACGCGCCATACGGTCGCGCTCAGTCGCGAGGTACGCGCGCTCGGCGGGAACTACGACGGATGGGAAACCAGCGTCGAACAGGCAGGTTGAGCGGAGTGCGTGCCGGTTGCGCGTGATGTGACGTCACGCATGCGACGCAAAAAACATCCCGGCAGCGTTGTTACGCGCCGCCGGGATCAAGGCATCGCCGGCAACAACCGGCGATGGGCCTGAGGGTTCGCTCAGGCACGAGGAAAGCAATTCGTACGGATCGGGCGAACGGATGTCGGGGTGCGAACGAGTGCCGTCGCGCAGCCCGCCGAACGCCTGTCCGGTTCCGCCGACGCAACCTTCCGGCGTCGAGGGGCAAAAAGCCCCCGCTCCTGCGCGAGCGAGCGGGGAAATGGTTGACCGGGCCGGGGAAGAACGGTCAACCGGTCAAATTGTGATCGCGGGTCGCGCGACGGTCTGTGCGGCAACTCACCCTTTAGTGACAACGTGACGGCAACCGGCAGGCTCGCGTCCCGGCGCATATCGTCATGATTCAAGCCCGACGCGTTGCCTGTCGGTCTCGTTGACGAGGAACCGGTCGCGAGTTTCTTCGTATCCGCCGTCTTCGGACCGCATCGCAGTACAACCTGTCAGGCCGGCGGCAGTCGTCATTGCGACGGCCATCGACAGCGTTCTTTTTTCATTTCTGGTGTTTTATTTTGTATTAATTCAAGTGGAATTTTCAGGCCCGGGCGCAGTTTCCGGTAAGTCGCGAGTATTGTCAAAGCAGGATTATTCTATTTTTTCATACCAGGCGATTTCCACTCCGTTTTTTGTGCAGAATTTCGCGCACACAATGATCTGCGTCACGAAAACGCGCATTCTTCGCTACGACGAGCCACTGCAAAACCAGTCGGCAACCCAAGCGATCCAGTCGAGATTGCTGACGATTTCAATGGCGGCATCGCCGACGATTCCGGCTGTCGACGAATCTGTCGCCACCGTCCCGGTTACCATCGCGCTCGCCGTCGCAATTCCGGTCGATACGACGGGCCTCGGATCGGCAAGCTGCTCCAGCCACGCGACGATATTGGCGCGTGCGTCTTCTTCATCGGCGAAATCATTGCGCGCCAGAAACCGATCGGACACGATCCACGCGAGCGTCTTGCTTCGCGTCTCGGATTCGAGCTGCCTGTCGACAACGACGGTACGACCGGACTCCGTGATTTCGAGCGTCGCGGTGAAACGGTAATCGAGATATTCGATCTCGAGTTTCGACGACATGGTTTCTCCGCTCAATCCGCCCTCTCAATTTTTATGATACCCGGCGCCTGACGCGCTTCGCGACACTGTGTGAATCTTGTGTGAATTTCACTCGGGGCGCCATTCTCGCTGGCGTTATCGCGATATTCTCGCGAATTGTCGATATGGCCGGTCGACGTATGACCGCCCTCATTTTTTGCCACCCTTTCGATGGCGCCGTCAGCCGCTCCGTTTTCCTGTTTCCGGTATCGACCTGCTCCGCAGTCGTCATCGCGCTGCTAAACTCGAATCACAAAGACCGCTTGCGCCACCAGAGGAAATCATGACGCTCGCTCACGCACGACAAAGCGGCGTAGATATCTGGATCGTCCAGCTTCCCGGACACGCTCCCTATGCCTACACGCACCTCAAGCGGGTATTCTCGTCCGACGACTCTCGACATCGGGTCGTGACGATCGACCTGAAGAAACTGCTGGCCTGCGCCGACCGCGACACCACCGACTATGTGCTGCCGTCGGTTCAGTACTGGGCGCCTGGAAAGGCCGCGGGCATTCGCGAATTCCTCGATCCGAGCCGGGAGCGGATTCCAGACATGCCGTTCATCACGTTTCGCGAGACGAGAACGCGGACATTGCTCGGCATTCCCGGCCTGTCGAAAATCGGCGTCGCATCGTTCCGTAACGGCCAGCATCGCGCGCGCTATCTCGCGCATGCCGGTGCGACGATCTTGCCCGTCGAAATCCACGAGACCGAAGCCGATTTGCTTGTGCGGTATTGCGGCGAGTGACGGCAAAGTCCGGGCGGCTTTCACCTACCGCTTCCATTGCGGCCAGGCGCAGGCGCACTCGCTTGCCGTCGCTACATCGAACCGGCAAGCATTCAAGCCTGGATCGCATAAATCCGGTCGCTGACTTCCGTCTGGCCGATGCGGCTGGTTTCGACACCGGCCAATTGCCAGCCGTTGTGTTCGTAGAACCCGATCGCACGCACGTTGCCCTCCAGCACCTGCAGATGGACCTTGTCCACGCCGATCGACCGGGCCCACGCGCGAACGGCTTCGATCATGCGCTTGCCCGTGCCGCCGCCGTGATGCGAAGGATGGACGTGCAGGCAGTCGAGCAACGCACCAAGCGCCGGGTCGACGGGGCGTTCGGCGCTGACGAAGCCGACCGGCTCGCCATTCGACTCGGCAATCAGTACGAGGCCCCACTCGTTCGCGTTTCTATCGAAGTATTTGCGCCACCGGACCGCATGTTCCGTCGGCACCTCGTCGGACAGATAGCTGGCCGGAAGGATATGGCTATAGGCGGTTTGCCAGCTCAGCGTGTGCAGGCGAGCGATGTGGTTCGCGTCGTGGGGCGTGGCCGCGCGCAGTGTGGTCCGGGTGTCCGGCATCGGTTGCAACTCCTTCTGCGGGTTCTCTTGATCGACAGGTGTCGTCGCAAAATATACCGTGCTTTGCGAGATGCATTTCGCAGGGGCTCGTTGCTGGGAGGTCGGTACGCGGGCAAAAAAAATCCCGACACCTTCTCCGGTCGTCGGGATCGAACGGCCCTGCAAAGCATGAGGGCACGAGGAAGGTCACACATTACACGCATGCAAGACTGTTGCGCTTTGTCGGTTTGTGCCAAACCTCTGTTCGATTCCGCCAATCAATCTGTTATGAACGGGCGTAAACGAAAAAAGCCTGCCCGCGTTTTGCGCGAGCAGGCAAGAAAACGGATCAGCATTCGAGGCACGAGGGCTGTCCAGGAAAGATAACGGCACGGCGCAGGGGAACCTTAGGCGGGAAAGGAAGCGTTGCGGGTAAACTGGTACGAACGTTGTCGGCGCAACGACAAGGAAACGCGAAACGAAGCAGGCCTAGGCCTTCTTCGGCATCACATTGCAGATGCCGGACAAGCGGTGGTATCGGCCGATACCACCGCACGAACACGCGCCCGATTTCGACACCCGCCCTCGTTGCTTCGTCTGATTTCCGATATTCGGTATCGAAGTCATATCGCCACGGCGACTCGATTCCGTCTTTACTAACCAGAACGTTCGGCGTCCACATGCTGCCCGACACCGGCTGCACGGACTCGACGATGATTTCGTAACCATCGAATTCCTCGCCATTGCATTTGATTCTCTTGTGCAGAGGGTGTCCCCTTACATGCACTTGATGTTGCTGTCGCGCAGCGCGCTTTACGCAATCGCTCTTTTGAAGCGCAAGGCCAAAATGGCATCGCGATTGTTTCGTTGAATACGGGGATGCCACTTCGTTAAAAACGCCGTGACCAAGACACACGACAGCTGTGTCCAAACGCCAGAAAGCAAAAAGCCCGGTTCATCGAACCGGGCTTTTTGCTTGAATTTGTTGGGGTGGCTGATGGGACTCGAACCCACGACGACAGGAATCACAATCCTTATACATTTTTGTTATATTTCATGGGGTTGCAGAGGAACATTGGAACATATGACGCCGTGAGCACCTTCTCTGGCGTAGCGCGACTTCCTCATCTTCCAGAGAAATTTCCCTCATACCGAGGTTGCGGACTCTGCGGTCATTTTTTCTGTAGGGTACAGTGGCAGCATCCAGTGCCACCGAGAAGTAGAAAATGACTTTAATTGTCGGCCGCGTGCACGACGGACAAGCTTACATGTTGGGTGACACCGCGTTAACGTGTTCCAGGGGTTCGAACGCCAATCCGATACTTCAGGGTTGTCTAAAACAATATATCGTCTCGGACACCATCGCCATAGGATTCGCCGGAAATCAGCCACAATTCGAAGAAGATGTGCGCCGCTATTTGGAGTGCAGCAAGGTAGACGCGATAGTTTCAATCGCCACGGAGAGCCAGCGCGCGGGAAAAGACTATGAGTTGATGGTCATCGAGATCGGCCGCCCCCATCTTTACTTGGTCAAAGATGGTCAGGTAACGGAATCACCCGCGGGGTTCGTTGGGGACCCGGTAGCGTTCAAGGCATTCCAGGCGGCATTTCACGCCCGGGAGACAAGTACAGAGGTGCTTGAGCCCAATAAAGCGACCATGCAGTTTCTCAGATTGCCTGAGCCCGTCCAAGGTGACCTTTATTCACGTCTGTTCGACTCACTGCGCAGCGTCATAACTGATCCGAAAATTCCCAGCGTAGGCGGCATCGTCGTTCCACTGTGTTCAGACAGCGGAAATTTTCGCTATATTAATTACGCGGACGTTACTTCAGACCCGCTATATCTCGAAGAGTGGGGTCCAGAACCGAAACCAATCGGATTCGGCACCGATAAGGGGGGCGGTTACGCGATGGAGTTCGGGGATGATCGACCAAGAGGAGGCACGGGGCGCAACATAGGCATTTATTTTCTGCAGGGCGGATTCGGCGCGGCTTTTCCGGACACGTCGAGTCGACTTCGGTCACCCCACCTCGTAAGGGCCCCGAATCCAGCCTATTGGACATTGAATACCGAACGTTTGCTCGGGCAGGGCATCGCGTCCAGCTTTTTGACCAGTGACCACTGCGGATTCGCCGGAGAAGAGCTACTCCAACTAGAGCGCTGGCAGGACGCTGACTTTGTCTATCAACTTCGCGACAATCTCAGCGATTTCGCTGAGCGCCCTGAGCTCCTGGAACGTTATGTTGTCGGGCGTTGCATTGCAAAGTTTAACAATGACAAACAAATTCTAGCCATTACCGAACTGGCTGAATTCACGAAAACGCATATGCCCTCTGCGCTCGCACAACAACACCTAGAGCGAATGCTGGCGGCACGTGTGGGCTAGTTCACCGGTGGGTTTACCGCGCATCATTTCGCTAAGTAAGCGTAATTTTCTGTAGCGCCTCGGCTACCATTTCCTCGGACGGATAAAGCTGCAGCATCGCCCGCGCAGCCTCAACGTTCGACGTCGTCAGCCATTCTTCCCAATCGGCCGGCCGTAGGATCACGACCGACCGTTTCTCGTCGCCGGGCCGATGCATGTGCTTCATGATCGGGTGGTCGTCACCGTTGACCGTGATCATCGCCATGGTGTGCTGCTCAGTGCCGCCCGGGCGCTGCAGCGTGCGCCAGATGCCGGCGACGCATAGCGGCCGCCAGCCGGCCAGCCCGATCCGGTATCGGATGTGCTTGCCCGTCTCCCAGTTCGGTTCATAGATCCATTTCGCCGGAATCAGGCAGCGGCGCCCAGCACGCCACGCCGGCCCGTACAGCGGCGACTTCCCGAGGTTGTCGTCGCGCACGTTCATCGTGCTACGGATGATCGGCGGCTTACGGCCCTGCTCCTTCGCCTTCTCGACGTTGGCCTTCTGGAGCGCGCGCGGCCAGAAGCCGAAGTTGGCGATCAGCGGCTTGAGCTGCCCATCGACGAAGCCCACGATGGGCGCGTCGTAGTCCTGGTAGATCTCGGGCTTCCACGGCGTCCAGCGGTATAGATCGCGGAAGTGGTCGATTTTGAGCTCGCTCAGGCCCGGATCTTCGCCCGGCGCGACGTAGTTCGTGCACATCGCCGTCCCCTATTTTCGATCTTGACGGCCCCATCTTACCTCGGGATACACTGTGTTTTTATACAGTATTTCTGCCGTGATCAAGCCACAGTGGGCCTACATCTGGGAGTACGGATTCCAAGGCGAGAAGAACCGCCTGAGGACCCCGGTCGAGCTCACCAAACGCGAATTTGAGCACTGGATCGACGAAGACCCGCGATCGGTGTTCCTCGGTACATCCGCACCGATCGAGGCGACCAGGATCGATCGCAACCGCGTTCCCCTGACGGATCCACGATTCAAGCTGCGACCGGAGGTGCCCGAATTCGATGCCCCGACCGACGCCGAGCTGCGCACTCTGTGGCGCGAGTACACGGACCTTCAGGTGCGGTGGTTAATCCTCGAAATCCGTGCGCTGAGGAAGTCACTCGAGCGCATCGAGGACTGGTACCTCTACACCGACAAGAACGTCGCGAACAAAGGCGACCTTGCCGGCGCGCAGGGCCAGTTGTATCGGCTGATGCATCTGCTGCGCGACGAGATGCGGCGGGCCAGGATGCGGTAGTGCGGGGCTTTACGGGGCTCGGACGATCGCGCGATAGCGACGCACCTGTGGCATTCTGAACGTTCGTCGCACTGGAGGCCGACATGCGCACAATTGCGGAAGAATTCAGCGATTCCGACGACGACTGGTTTGGCATCGCCTCAGCGCAAGACCGGAAGGACGGCCATTCGCTGCGGGCGTACCTGCTGCGTTACGCGGACCGCATCCCGGAACACCATGTCGTCGTGAACGTCGAGCTAGTGCTACGAACGCAGTACCCGCCTCGCGGCGTTCGTCCCCCGTACCTGATCGTCACCCACTTCGATCCGGGGCACTCGACTGACGTGCGGCTTACATGGAAGCGCAACGTCGAGGAACTCCGGTTCGATTCCAAGACCACGTACGTCGAATGCGGATACGACATTTTCGACTCGTTCAGCGACGTCACGATGGACCTGACCGCGCGCGGATTCTACCTCGAGCCGATCAACTAGCCCCTACCGCTCCCGGCACCGCCTGCGGTCACGTTGGCCGCTCGACCAAGCTCACCCGCCAGTCCCCGCCGAATTCGAACATCGGGGCCTCAACCATATCGACGCCCCAGAAGTTCGTGAACGGCTTGATGTCCGGCATGCAATACCAGTGCGCACGTCCGTCGGCATCCATGGCCCACCAGCGAGCGGTCTTCGGGGCCACTTTCCAGTCGATCTCAGGTTTGTCCATGACAGCCTCCGTCACCCAGACGACGGAAGTCTAGTAGATCAACCTATCGGCGTCAGCGCGTCGTAGTCGCGCTCGCATTGTCGGTCGGTGATTCGATTTCGGCGAGCGCTGTAATTACTCGCGCGACCGCGTGATCGATCACATTCGGGAAAGGCAGCGCCGCACGACCGATCGGCCGAATCGCGCCGGCGTGATGCCAGTCCGGCGGCAGGTCCGGCACGATGTCGTTCCCGTTCTTGTAAAGGCAGAGCTGCACCTGCGCGAGGAGTGCCGCGACACTGCCGTTCGTGCTCACCCGCGGCGGCTCGAAGCCGTAGACCGCCGCCGGCGGGTTGCCGCCGACCACCATCGCCGACGCGGCCATGATCGCGATCGCGGCGCCGAGCGAGTGCCCGACGAGCGTCACCGGCCGGCCATCGATCGCCGCAAGCACGTCGACGGCGATTGCGCCCCACGCCTTCCAGAATCCGTGATGCACCTGGCCGATGCCGATCACGTCGATCGGGTGGGCATCCAAGTCGGCCGCCACACAATCGAGGTTGTCGGTTCCCGGAAAGGCGACGACCAGGCCGCCGGCGGTCTGCCGCACGATCGCGCGCGACGCGCTGTCCGCTTTGCCGATGTCTGGCTTCGCGGAATACGCCTCCTGGGCGAGCAGCGCGTAGTCGCGTGGGGTCATTGCAGAGGCGCGCCCGCGAGAGGCGTCGACGCGGCGGCCGGCGCAGGCGCCGCCGGGGTGCTGTAGACCGCCAGCCAGTTCGACAGCGCGATCGACGCAGCGCCGAGCGCGAGGCGAATCGATGCCTGCGCGGCGGGATCGATCGGCAGCATGCCGACCAGGCCGATCGCTTGCGGGATCAGCGTGTTCACGAGCGACTGTGCGCTCGTCGGGTCGAGCGCCTTCGCGGCCGAACAGATCTCACCGTTGTCCGCGGCGAGCTGCTTCAGGTTCGCATCGTTCGGCAGAGACGCGCTCAGGTCGAGTAGCGTCGGCTGCACGACCGCGCAGGCCTGCGCGACCTGCACCTTGGCGTTCGCCGCCAGATCGGCAAGTTTTTGTTGCTGGGCCGTCGTGCAGCCGGCGGCGACGATGAGGGCGGACGCAACGATACCTGCCGCGAGCGGCATGAGCTTTTTCATGGGGCTTCCTTCGGGAGTGGTGCCGCGGTGCGCGGCTGGCGGTTACTGCTGAGTGGTGGCTTGCGGGAAGAAGCGATTGACGATGGCATGACCCAGCGTGATCAAACCGGCCGCGAGCTGCAGCTGCGCGTCGAGCGGGATCTTCACGCCCATCGCCGATGCAGCCCAATCGATGAGCGGGACGAACGACGATGCGGTGAACGTGACAGCACCGGTTTGCAGAATGGATTTCGGCATGACTACTCCTTCTGGTCTTGGACGAGCTCGTCCGGGGTGAAGACGAACCCGGCCTTGCGCGGGAACGCCTGGAACACGAAGGTCGGGAATGACCGGTGATGGATACCGTGCGTCGGCGACCGGTGGAACTTGGCCGAGAGCGGCAGCATGTTCGTCATCGCGTCGACGAAGGTTTCGGGCTTCGCGGGATCGAATGCATGCCAGTCGAAGCCGCGCAGCTCGACGAGCTTGCAGACGAGCCACAGGAACGATTCCTCGACCGGATACAGTTCTTTCGTCGGCCTGTCGGTCGCCGGGTCAAGTACGGGCAGCTCCTTGACGTCGCCCAGCGCGACGCCGCGCACGATGACCCAGTCGATCGCGTCGGAGTCCGCCCACTCGCAGAACAGGTGGTGATATTCCGGGTCAGGCTGGCCGCTGATCGAGCAGCGCAGGCCGGCCGCGTGGCCTTCCTTCTTCGTGCGCCGGAACGTCGCAGATTCGGTGCGCGGCGGATGGTCCGGGTAGTACTCGATTTCGACGTCCGTCACACGCACGGCGTGCTCACCGGCGATCTTCGGAAGGCTGGCGAGGCCCTCGGCCGTGCACTTCTCGCAGCGGTGCTCGAGCGCAACGCCATGGCTGCATCTGGTCATGTCTGGTCCGGAAACGAAAAAGCCCGGCGCGCGGCCGGGCTGGATTGCGAAATTTCGAAAAATCGAAAACTGGTACGTCAGACCACGCCGAGCGCCTTCTTGCACGACCCCCAGAGCGCCAGCCGGTCGGCTATTCCGTTCGGCGTGGCCGCCGAGCGCGGATTGCCGAGGTTGATCGCTCGAGTGATCGACAGAAAGTCGCCGGCGTCGGCGAATGCGCTCAACGCGTTGTCGGCCCAGAATTGCGCCGACACTTCGGCCGCGACGCTGGGCTGCGAGATCTGATCGGGGTTACCCTCGAGGTCGACGCCGATCTTCTGTCCCATCACGCGGAAGTTGTAGCGGCCGGTGATACCAATCAGACCGCCTGCGCGAAAATTGAACCCGTCGCCAGGCTGCGTATTGCCGAGGGCTTTCGCCTTCGCGGAGGGCGGCTCGTACGTGAGCTGTGTGGGTGTCGGCCCCCAGATCTCGCGTAGCCATTGAAACCGGCCGGATTCATGCCCGCACTGCGCCAGAAACGCGGCCTGCCGCGCGGGTGAATCGATCGCATACAGCGCCATCGCGGCCGACAGCGGGTCGGCCCACAGCGTCGCGCGCGCGAGCGGAATCTGCAGCGCAGCGGAAAGAGTTTGTGGTGTCATGGTCATCCCAGAAGCAGTTTCACGACGGCGCTCGCCCAATCGGGGATGGGTTCGTGTCGGATGTAGCGAAAGACGATCACACCGACCGTGCCGAACGCGAGCGTCGGGCCGGCGACGTGTCTCACGAGAAATCGCCAGGCATCGGCGAGGCGGCACAACGCACGCACCACGCGCGCGCCGCCCTCCCATGTGTCAACCATGGATTGCGTATTCGCCTGGATCGATTTCGTATCCGCTCGAAGGTCAGCCATCTCGGCGACGAGCGTATCGATCTTCTCGTCCTGCTGTTGAAGGTGCACATCCTGCTGTTGCAGGTGAGCCTTCACCTGTTCGTCGCTCGCGTCGATACGCCGCTCAAGCCGTGAGAAACGCTTCTCTCCTGCACGGAAGCGCTCTTCGACGCGCGCGTTCCCCGATACGTTGTCGGTCATTCATCCCCCGGAAAAGAAAAAGGCCGCCTCGAGGGCGACCATTGGCTCTGAGCAGGTTGTGCTAATTCCCCGCGCACATGTAATAGATCGAATCGTTTGCCGATCCGGTAAGCGCGAACTGCGATCCCGAGGTGTTAGAAATCTTCACGGGATTCGCGCCGGTCGAATCATTTGCCGAGCACACATAGCTCGTCGCAGAGCTGAAAACAGCAGATCCGCTGAGCGTTACCGTTGCACTTCCAGAACTCAGCGTCGATGTGCCGTTGACCATGTGCGGGGCATTCACTGCAGCGCCCGAGCTGGTATAGAGAGGCATGGCGCCCGTCGTCGATGCGGTGATGGAACCGTTCACGGCAAGACCATCGTTGATGTTGACGAGACCGCTCGACCGCACGATCCCGATCGGGCTATCGATGAACACCCCCGAGTCAGAATATCGAGATATGCTGAAATTCGTTCCAGCATTTCCTCCTGTCTCAGCCTGAGAAGTTCCGTACGCGGCCCAGCGATTCGACCCGTTCGTCTGAAAGTACACCGGCCGCGACGCGCCGGCCGCCGCGCTGATATTCGCAACCGGTGTCGTGACCTGGCCCGGCAACGTGGTCTGAGAGAACGTGTTGAGCGTCCCGATGCCGACGCTTCCGTTGAAAAAATTGGACAGCGTCGGCGTGCCGCTGGGATAGGCCAGCGTCCCAGGGCTGATGATCGTGTTGTCGTGACCAGCCGACGCGGCAAATGCGTAGCTCGTGCCGGGGGTATAGACGAACGTGCCACCGATCCACGTATTTCCCCATGCATTGGCCGTGTCGATTTTTACGTTGGCGACCGCGTTCACTTCATGGTCGATCCCCATGAAGATGTTGCCCGAGATCGTGCCGGTGCCGGCGCCTCCTGCCGTCAGATGGTAGCCATTGTCAGCATAGGTGCCGGAACCGCCAGCCCATACATTGAAGGCCCCTGCGTTTATCTGCCACGCGTCCCCGTGCCCGTTGTTCGCGGCGATGACGGCGAAGAAGTGCGTGTTCAGTACATAGTTGACCTGAATCGCGTTGGCGAGCGCCGACGTGCTGTTGTTTCCGACCCAGATGTTTCGGAATTCGAATTCATTCAACGCATCGCTGAAATCGGTCTTTCCCAGCTGAAGCGCAGTCCCAGCAAGGTTTGTCTTGATGCCGAAATTGCAGAATGTCGAATAGAATGCGCCGCCGCCGGCGTTGCCCGTGTCGATGATCTGAAGCGCCGGCGAGGTCGTGACCGAGGTCATATCCAGCATTGCTGAATACTGGCCGGCACCGCAGATATAGATTCCCTTCGGGGAAATCGAGGCAAGATCGATCGTCTGCGGCGACGTGATCTTGTATGTGCCAGCGGGGATCTCGCCGCGCTTGCCCGTCATCTTGACGGCGGCAACGAAGTTCGTCCACGCCGTGGTGCTATCGAGCGTGTTGGTAGGGTCCGCGCCGAAGTCCAACAGGCTGATCGTGTCCTGCAACTTCGACGCGAGCGAGCGCGCGACACTGCCGGTAGACCCCTGCAAATACTGCAGGCTGCCAGTGGCGCCGACAGCACTCGTCGCCCCCGTGCCACCGCTCGAGAACCCCAGGGGCGCTGAAAACGACGGCGCAGTCGTCACGGTCAAGCCGTTGAGGGTGGCAGATCCCGTGGTACTGAGCGTCGCAAACGAGCCCGTGCTGGCGGACACCGCATTGGTCGCCGTGACGCTCGGCACGGTCAACGGTCCGGTCATGCTGCCGCCCGTCAGCGGCAACATGCTCTGGAAGGCGTTGTTCAGTTGGGCTGCGGTCAGGACCTGTCCGGGGATAAAACCCGGAACCTGCGCGAAGGAAGGCGCAGCCGCGACCGCGAACAGCACGATCAGTCGCATCACCGCGTAGAAGATCTTCATGCCGATTTCACCAAATGATCGATTGGACATCTTCAACGGTAGCCGCTTCGTCGATCTGCGACTTGAGGGCCTCCTTCTTCTGGAAGGCGGCCCACCCTTGGGAAAGCATTGCTTGATACAGCCCGCGCAGATCGCCCAGGGTGAAGGGCACCTTCGTGTTGCTGGCCGATACCCAATAGAAACCCGCCGGAACATCGCCGGCCAGGCCATAGCCCTGCGTCGCCTGCATCAGCGTATTCTGGCTTGCGCCATCGGCGTCGAACATATCCGTCACGCCACCAGACGTTTCGAACGAAACGGGCTGCTGAACAAACGCGTTGTACGAGGCCTTGATCAGTGACTGTTGCGCGGCCTTCGCGTTTTCGAGCGACAACACCGGGGCTGCGTTCGGCAGGACGTCGGTACCGTTCCAGATCGCGCCATACGGCGCCGCGACCGCCGCACGGTACTGATCCTCTGTGACCTCGATGGCGCCCTTCGGCGCCTCTTCCCACGACGGAAATGCAAGGCAGCCGGCGATAATGCCGTCAGATTCGACCAGGTAGTAATTCATCTAGATCCTCAATTTGCCGAAAGGACAGCCTGCACGTTGAGCGTCGCCTGCGTGACGACGCCGTTCCACGAGCCGCCCGCCTGGTTGACCGATTGCGTCAACGTGATCGCCTGTCCAGCCGAATACGGTCCCATGATCAGCATGTCGTCGAAGCTTTGCGTGGTGCCCGTCGAATTGACGCCCGAGCCGAGCCACCCCGCCGCCGCGACAGTCGAAGTCCCGTCGTTGATTTGACTCGCGAAGTTCTGGAACCCCGTCGAAGCAGACTGCTGCTGAACCACAAAATGCGAGCGCACGATCAGCCGATACTTTGCACCCGGGTTCCCGGCCGGAAGAGAAACGTTGACCGACTGAATGTTGGAAGTGGAATTGTTGGTGAGGCCAACGCTCAGCGACGGGCTGTAGGTCGACCAGTAACCGCCCGACGCACGCACTTTGTTCATCGAGTGCGCGGAGCCACCTACAACGTCCCATTCCTGGTTCGTGGGAGTGCCGCGCCACAAAACCTTGAGGCTCTCGCCGGGCTGAATCACGAAAGGCTGAACCTGCCCATTGGCGGCAATGTAGTCGCCGCCTTGGGTCGCGATCGTGAGCGTCGAGCCGCCGTCGTTGTAGAGGTCGAGAATTTGCCCGACCTTCATCGTAGAACCGAGCGGAAGCGTGAACGTCACAGCCCCGGTCGCATAGTTTTGAACTGCGAAGTTCGCCACCGCATTCGTGAGGACCTGGCTGGCGTTGTACGCAACGAAACCGGCATAGCCGCCCACCTGCGCCAACTGAGCTGCGTGGCTCGGTTGAGTCGCGGCCGCGACGCTGAAGGTTTGCGTGTTGTCGCCATTCAGGGCCGCCGACGACTTCAGCAAATTCGCGAGCAGCGTGGCGGTTGTTCCGTCATCGATGGCGTCCTGTCCGGTCCGCGCGTTGATGAACGCGCCGAGGACTGCTGCCATGACACTGGACTGCCGCCACGCCTTGTTGCATGCGGCCGACTGAGCCGTTCCAGACTGGAAGCCCTGGGCGATCGCAGCCAGCGCAGCATATGCCGCCTGGGAGAGGACATTGGCCCCCGCGCCGGAAGCGAACGGAAGAAAATCGTTCTGAGGCATGTAATCTCCAATGGGAATTTTTTATGCGAGACCAGACTGGTCCGTGATGAAGGTGTAATCGAGAAGGTTTTGAGCAGTCAGCGTCGGCGCCGACCACGAGCCAACATCGAATCCGGACACGTACTGATTCTCGACGTCGAACCCAAAAATTGGCGTTCCATCCAACGACGAGAAGGCATAGTTCACGCGCACCGCCTCGGGCTTCAACGACAGAAAGCCCTTTTGCAGAAGCGCCGCATACAGTGCTGACGGTTGCTTGCCTGCGACGCAAATCGTGATCGACATGTCGCAGTTGTCTTGGATGAACACGAACGTCCCCGGCGGGGCGAGAGATTCCAGAATCTCACCTGCGCTGTCGGGCGTGCTATCCCAATGATTCGCAGCGATCTTCGCGCGAAGCACCATGAGGTACGTTTCGTCGTCCAGCGAAACGAGCCCAGTATCAGGATCGTATGGACCTTTCCATACACCCTGATCGAACCCCAGACCATCGACGTCGAACGAAAAATACACACCGATCAGCGGCGTGTTGATCTGCCGGGCGATGCCTATCCACTCGCCATCGACGTCGAGCTGGTCGCCAACAGCCGAGTCGAGATCGAACAATGCAGGCATGCCGCCGAGCACGTTCATCAGATCGACCAGCGGCGCCGACAGCATCTCGATCATGGCCACGAACTTCGGCTTGTCACTATGCTCGGACGTGATCAGCGCCGTGTAATCGTCCAGTTTGGCCATGCTTACCCCGTCGTGATCATTACCTGGTCGGCCGTGCACGAGGCCGATTCGTTGAACAGGAGCGCGACATCGGGCGCGCCAACGCCGCGCGGGCCGGTCAGGGTCAAACTCTCGATCCTGAACGTGCTGCCCCCCGGAATCGACTTCGCCGCGGCAATGCAGTTGTCCCATTCGACAGCCTGCGCATCACCGCCGCCGATCGCCACGCCAGTGATATACGCGGCGATCGCCGCCTGCATCGCGGCGCCGATCGAGCTCGTATATCCGGTCAGAGCTCGAATCGCCACGACGGCCGAGATCGGCGCGTCGGTCGGCCGGAAGAAGTGAATGGGGACCGGCATCCCGTAGCGGTTCGTCGTGACGATCGTCGTCGTTCCGAACGTGCCGCCGCCGGGCGTCTTCTTCACCGCGATCGCGTTCGCAATCGCCGTTGCGTCGCCGCCCTCGACGACCAGCGAAATCGAGTGCGACGGGATGCCGTTCGCATCGGTCCAGCTCGTGTCGTTCTCGTACGGCGCGTAGCGCGTCACGCCCGGCAGGTTTGCGACTGCGCCGACGATCCCATCGAGCACCGTTTGCGACGGGAGCGCCGTCGATACGGTCTGGCGCTGCCGAAGCGCGGCATCGGGTTCGACCGGCGCGCCGACGGCGGCGTCGGCCGGGTTCGTCACCGTCTGCCAGCCGCGCGTCGGTGTGCCGATCTGGTCGATCGTGCCGGCCAGCGCGGCGATCGCGCCGATCGTCGTGCACGTCGCCGTAACCGTGATCACGCCGGCCGGCGGAATCGTTACGGTAGCCGGAAGCGCCCACTGGTTGTTGTTGCCGTCCTTCACGATCCCGTTCGTGATCGTCGTGCCAGCCTGGCCGCTCAGCGTCACATCGGCACTCGAATACGACGCTGCTTCGCGCTGGATCCCGTTGATCTTGACGTTGCTCGACAGCGCGGCGCCGACCGCCTTGGCCGGGCTGAACGAGTTATAAATCCCGATCGACACCGCGTTGCAGTCGGCGATCGCCTGAGCGAACACGGCGAGCAGCTGACCGTCCTGGCTGTCCGGATCGATGTAGACGTCCGTCCCATAGATCGCCTGGTACTTCGCCTGGAAGTACGCGTAGATGTCCGCATAAGTCGGCGCAGTTATGCCGCTCGCGCTGATGGTCGGCGCGACAGTGGTGAGCGTCGTCGTCACAGGGTCGTCTCGAAGGTGATGGGGCCGTAGATCGTCGTGATCGTCGCGGTGACGGTCAGCTTGCGGGTCGTGCTGTCCAGCGAGCTCGCATACGCGGTAATCTCGGTGACCCCAGTCGTGCCGAGGATGCATGCGCGGATCGCCGCGTCGGCGGTGCCCTGCGTGTTCTTCCCGATCACGGCCGGCCAATCCATGCCAACCGTCGTATCGAGGAACCACTCGCCACGAATCAGTCGCAGACGCGTGATCACGGCCTGCGCGACGGCGTCCGGCGAGTTCACGAGGAAGTCGTTCGCCGACCCGCCGAAGACGTAGTCGTCGTCAGCGTCGAGTTTTCGGTATCGCATGGGTGTCTCAGTTGACCGGTCCGGTATTGCCGCCCTGTGCGTCCGGGTGCGTGTGGGTATCGTCGACGCGCTTGCCGTTCGCGGTGATCTGGCCGATCACGTTGATGACGCCGTTGAATGCCGCGGCCGCGGCGCTTCCGACCATGCCGCCGACGAAGGTCAGAAGGCCCGTAATCGACACGGCCGCCGAGAACGTCGAGAGCGGCGCGACGACGTCGAAGCCGCCCGGCGCGACGATCCTGACCTTCTGCAACGTCGGGTTCAGATCGATGTACGTCGCGCCATCGTCGCTGCGCAGCTGCGCGGACGTCGCGCTGATGCCCGGGAGCGCGCGCGGGCGCGAGCGCACGCCGACCAGCGCGAATCCGTCAGCGAGCGAATGCGTCCGCGATTCAGCCTGCTCCTGCACGCCGCCCGACTGCCACCAGGCATCGATGCAGCGCGAGGCGAACACCACTAGGCACTCGTCGCCGGCGGCGATCGGGAACGTCGCCGTGACGCCGCCGCCGCCCTGCCAGACGACTGGGCAATCGGTCAGCAACGGAAACGGCGACGTGCTTATCGTCCCATCCTCGTTCCGAATCGAGTCCTTCGTGCCCAGTTGTACGGATACCGTCATCGCGGTCGGGTCTAACGATTCGACCGTTCCAGGAAGCGCTGTCCAGACTTCGGTTAATCTTGCACCGATGGCATGCTTCAACGCCTCCAACTCGTCGTCGGTTCGTTCGCGTCTATCCATGGGGAATCAAAAAAATGAAGAAGCTCGTTTTGCTGGCGATGCTGGTATCCGTAACTGCATCAGCCCGCGAGGCATATATCCAGCTTCCGTGGGATACGGAGGTTGGCGCAGTTGTGGAAGTGAAATATGGAGAGATTCTCTATACAAAGGAAAAATGCACACTTCCCTTGGTTCACGCAAAAACAATGCACCGCTACGAATATCTCGGGGGTGCTGAACACGACATTGGGTGTTGGGCTAACACATTGAGCGGAAAGGCTTTGATCGTGACATCGGACGGCGAGACCAGCGACAGCACCGTACCCACCCTCTTCCTCGTTGATATTCGCCCGGACAATTCTGCGAAGGTTCTAGCAAAACCAACACTGAAAAGGTACTAACCGAATCTTTTTATTGCATCTTCTGGAGCAACACGCAGATTGTTGGTAATCGATTTGGCGATCGATGTAGCGTCAGCGGCCAAACATAGGGCATCGCTATACCAATCTTTCCCGCGCGTGTCACCGCGATGATTTACCGACATCAGATAGTAGAAGCCATCCGAATCGATCTTGTTTTCTAACTGCGCTCGTGTTTGAGCCGGCTGGTCGTTGATGTTCAGGCTGTACTGATACTGCTGAATACTGGCATTGTTGAGGTGCACCAGACCGCCGATCTTCAGGCTCGGGTTCAGTAGCGTCTGGAAACTGATGCCGTTGATCATCTGCACCGGCCAGCCCACCATGCCGGTCTTCGAGTTGATCTCAGGGATGTCGTACGGCGCGTACGACGTTTCCGGGATCATGATCACCTTGCCGTCCTGGATGCTCCAAACTGTTTGCGTCGCGCGCGCGACACCGCGCAACACGTCCCGAGCTAAGCTGAAAATCGGTTTCCCGCGCGGCAATGGGTTGCTCGGCAGCGGCGCGATGTAACCTGCCGTGACGCCATACGGCGCCATCGCCTGCAGCGCAACATTGACCTGATCCTGATATGTCGAGCCAGCCGCGAGCGTCTGGATCACCTTCGCGAAGCAGTAGGCCGAATCACCGTCCGCCGCGAGCACGTTCAGGAATGTGTCGGTCGGATTATCTCGGCCGCGCCACACCTGCTTGATCTGTCCATCGAAGATGATCGAGAAGTTACCGGGGTAGCCGGCCTGAATCACCATGCGCGTGAACTCGTTCTTGACGCGCTTCGATGTGTTGTCGGACAGATTGTAGATCTGGACGAGCGCTGAATTCGGTGTTTCCCGATCACCTCGCTTGATGTCGAACTTGACTCGCAGGTCCGAGAAGTTGAGCGAGTCGCCCGAGTCATGACCGATAATGAGCGAAAACTTCCGTCCGAACTGTTCAGCCATCGCGTCCACCAACAAAAAAGCCCCGCCGAAGCGGGGCCCTTCCCAACTCTGGTATGTTTACTGGCTCCTACACCTTAACCACACCAGAGACCATGGCTACATCGAACAACAAGCAGCCGGTACCTCGACCACAACCGGAGCCGATTTACAAAGGCCCGCATCCAACCCGGGACGGCGCAATCAAGCAGCCGCCGCGAAACATTCCCACACCTTCCACGCCATCGAAGCCGCGATAAAGACCGCCGGACTGAAGATCGCGAACTTCCGTGCCCGATTCAGCCGTTCGGCGTATTGGGCATTTCTTTTTGCGGTCCGCGAGATTCGCTCCTGCAGGCTGAGCAGCTCGCACTGCCGCAGATATTCGAATGTGTCGTCGGGCGCATCCAGATTTTTCGGATCGTTGTAGACCTGGTCAATCGTGGACACCATCAGGCATTTCGTCGTGATGTACCAGCTCGTGAATAGCAACCACGCGGTAAAAGCACTCGCTCCTACGGGAAGCCACGACCAGTGGTGAGCGTCGATCGCTTTGGCGGCATAAGCGAGTCCGCCGCCCATTCCCGCCAATGTAATCGTCAAGGTCGTTGACGCCTCCTTGATGAGGTAATCCGCGCAGGCATGCTGCGTCTTCATATTCTCAATGCCGGCTTTTTCGATCCAGTCGAGTCGGTCTTTCAGGTCGGTATCGTCGCTCATTCAGGTTCTGCCTCAATCGGTGACCCAATATACCTTACTACCTACACCCAGATCGTCGAACGTCGGAATTTCGTCCGGATCTGCCGCGCCCTGCACCCATAGGCGGCCACCGAAACCGAGATACGCATACTGTCCGAGTAGGTCGGTTCCCGTCACCAATGGGATGCCGCTGACCAGAGGATTGCCGCTCGCATCCGCGACGTCGAGGATCCAGCCAGCGCCCCAAGCCTCGCGGTACTGGATCGTCATCTGGTAGTCGATGCCGCTCAGCGTCAGCGTGAACGTCTGCGGATCTGGCGTCAGCGGAATTTCGAGATAGGTCGTCATCAGTTCACCATGATCCGGCGGGAACCGATCCTCCCGGGGCCGGCGTTGCCGGCGCGGCGGACTTCACTCCGGCATTCTGCGTCTCGGCAGTGGCTGCGGGATTCGCCTGGTTGTCGCGCGGCGGCAGCTTCGTCGCCTGCGTGCTCACGATGGTCACCTGCTTCAGCGTCGCCGTGACCATCAGGGCGGCGCTCGTCTTCCGATCGGTGACGGTCGATAGCCCCTGGATCAGCATGTTCGAGTACTTCCGGCGCGTTGTGACGACGTCGATCCGCTCGCGGTTCGCCTGCATCTGCAGCAGCTTGCTGTAAATCGCGTCGACATACGTGCCGGTCGCCATCGTGTTCGCGCCCTTCGGATCGAACGAGACGACCGCGGCCCCGAGCAATGCCGAGTAGTCGGCGTTGCTCCAGCCGCATTTGATGATGAGCTCGCGCGGCCGCATGTACGCATGATCGTTGATCGGTGCGCCATCCTCGACCGGCTGCTCGGTGATCATGAGGTTGTCGCTGTACACCTCCTCGACGATGGCCGAGATCGTGATGCTGCCGATCTTCTTGCTGCCGACCAGCGTGACATCGAGGATGTCAGAGATGCTTGTCATCCTCCCAGCCCTCCCGCATATCGGATCGTCTCGTTGGCCACGTTCTGCTGCTCACGCGCCACCGACCGGGCGGTAGCATCCGGGTCGGCGTTGCCGCGCACCTCGATCCGTACATCCTGCTTCACCTCGATGTGCGTCTGGCGATCACGATCGCCGGGCGAAAGCGGTGTCCACTGCGAACCCTGCAGCATGCCTCGCATGATCCTCTTCAGATTCTCGCCGTACTTCGAATCCGTCGCATACACGCCCGTCAGCGCATCAGCGAATGCGAATGGGTCGTCGAGGTGCGCGCGTGCTTTCGAGTACGGCTTGCCCTTCGCCAGCAAGTTCGCGTGTGCCGTGAAAGCGTCTGCCATGGACTCATAGTCTGCGAAGCGCTGCACCATCTTCACGCGCTTCCCGTTCACCTCCTCATGCGTGACAACGTCGGTGCCCGCTTCGCCCTTTCTCGCCTTGATGCCGAACGGGTTGTTCTTCCCGGACATCTTCTTGCCCCAGCCGCTCTCCTGAGCCCACTGTGCGAACGTAACGAGCGCGGGAATACCCGATCGGGCTTCGGATTCCTTCGACGCGGCGATCGCGTCAGCAATGCGCTGCGCCGCTGTGCTCGGCGGGGCGTTAGCGGCCGCCGGTTGACCAGCTGCGATAGGAGGCGACGCCCGTGTCGCGTCACCGGCAGACGTAGCCTGCCCCTGTTTCGATCCAGGTCCATCGATCGTTGGACCAAGCGCTTGCCGTCGCTTCAGCTCTTCGTCCTCACCTCGGTTCAGCCCTTCGCTGTGGAACAGCAGACCGAGTGCGCCGGCCCGTCCGAGTAGTCGGCCGCCCCACGGCAACAACCGTGCCAGTAGGCCGGCGCGCCCCGCCACCGCCGCGCCTGTAGCTGCAGCGCCGACCTCCGCAGCGGCTCCCGTCGCGGCCGTGTCGGCTGCGGTTGCGGCAGCGGACTCTGCGGCCGCTGCCGCGGCTGTTGCGGCCGCCTTCTCGACGCCGACGCCCAGCGCGCGCCCGACTGCCGCCTGCACGATCTTCTTCGTGGCCAACGCGGTCAGGAGGCCTCCACCCAGCGTCGCGCCCGTCTCAATGCCGAAGGTGCCGACGGTACCGAACGTCCCTTCCATGCCGCTCTGGAGATGGCGCAGCGCGCTCATCAGGCTGTGCCCGCCGTTGTTCGCCGTGTCGACGCCGCTCCGCGCGTAATCCCCCTTCGCTCGATCGTACGATTGCTGGTATGCCTGATCGCGCATACCCAGCATGTAATTTTCGTCGATGCCGAGCTGCTGCGCGTACTGCGCGCCCAACCACACCGGCTTCTTCGCCATCGCCTTGCCGATGTCGTTGACGATATCGACGGTATCGCGAAGTTGCCCGTTCGCATCGCGAGTCTGCACGCCGAGCGAGCCGATATAGCTCTCTCCGGCCGGGTTGTTGCGCATGAAGCGAGCAACGTTCTCGATACTGCTCTGCGCCTGGTCAGCGCTCACGCCAACGTCCTGAGCTGCGTTCGCGACAGCCTTCAGGCTGCTCGCCGCGGCGCCGGTCCGGCGCGACGCGAAGTGCAGATTCTCCAGCTTCTGGGCGAAATCGACCGTGCGCGCGGCCACAAACGCGGTCGCGCCGACGAACGCCGCGGCCATCGTGATCGCCGACTTCCCAGCTTTCACCTGGGCCTTGTCGAGTTCCTCCGTTTTCTTGGTCGCGCCCTCGACGCCGTCCCGGAATTTCTTCTCCTGATCGACGTCGATCTTGAAGCCCAGTCCGACCAGAAATTCGCGGATGACGGATGACTCAGCCATTCTTGCTTTCCTGTCTGCGGCGCGCGGCCGCCTCATTGTCCGCCCGAACGGCGAGCGAGTCGTTCATCAGGGCGATGTCGGCCAGGCCGAGTTTCCCGTCGAGCAGCGACTCGTATAGACACATCTGCGCATGCACGGGCGCCAGTAACCAGTCCTCGCCGCCGGGCAGCGACTTTATCCAGCTGGTGTCGCCTCGCGAGGGCTGCTCGCCAGACCGGTAAGCAGCCCTTGAATAAAAGGCCCGAGGTTCTCCATGATCACGTAGCCGGTGAGCGTCAGCATCGTGCCCACGTCGATGTCATCGAACATGCAGACGTCCTGCGTCGGCGACCAGACGCGGGCCCAGCCCGCGCCATGATGCCGCTCGACGACACGCATGCAGGCGCCGACGACGTATTCCGCGTCGTCGTCCTTCATACGCGACAGCGCGTCCATCACCGGCTCGATCGATGACGCGAGCAGCTTCAGGTTCTTCGTGAGCGGCACGTCGGACGATTGCATGTCGAGGTACGACCGGATCAGCGGCGGCAGCACGGTCGCGATGCGGCGGCTCACGTGGAACTGCTGCATCGCGTTCATGCGGCCGAGCTGATACCGCTGGCCGCCAACTTCCTTTTCCGTTGCCATGGTCAGTACGTCCCGAGCAGGCTGTCGATCTTGATCGAATCGAAGATCCATTCGACGATGTCGCCGTCCTTCGCGTAGCGCAGGTCCGGCGCCTTCTTGAACGCGCAGCTGCGCGCCGTGATGACGTCGCCGGCGGCCGTCTGCGAGACCTCGATCAGGTTCTTGCCCCAGAGGGCGCTCGACAGCGACTGCGCGTCGTACATCGCCATCAGCTTGGCGTTGACGGGCGCAGTCTTCAGGTAACGCAGCGTCACCTGGCCGGACTTGTCGGCGTGCAGGCTCGTCGGAACCGATCGTCATCGTGTTCTTGTCGCCAGCGCGCGTGATCACGATGCCTTCCTCGGCCGTAGCTTCGCCGTAGCCGAGCGAGAACACGCCCGTCGGCCCGACGATCGTCGCCGTGACGTCCACAAAGCTATAGGTGCTCATGGTGTTTTTCTTCCTTTACCGGTTGACGGTGAGCGCGATGTCGACGTCGCCGATCGCGCCCGCCTCCTTCGCCGCGACCTGGAACGACACGGACTTGCGGGCCTCGCGATCCGCCTGCGATTGCGACGAAATGGGCGGTGCGTACACGTAGTAGCCCTTCGACAGCGTCTGCCCCTGCACGATGGCGCCGAAGCCGGCCGAGTTCCAGACGCCCGGCGCGAGGTAGCCGTTCGTCACGGCCTGATCGCACACCGACGAGATCGCGCCGGCGATCAGCGCGTTGCCCGCGTCCGTCTGCGGAATCTTCGTGGGGCTCTGGTACTGCAGGTTGTAGACCTCCGTCTGCACCGCGTTCTTGAACCAGATCGCGTTGTAGATCGAGTCGACGAAGATGCCGCTGGGCGTGACGCCGTACTGCACGATCGCGGTGTTGTTCTGGTACGCCGCGAAGACGTTGCAGTTCTTCGCCTGCAGCGCGTTGGCCTGCGACGTCGACAGCGTTTCGGCGACGATGCCCGGCTCCTGCTTGTAGTCCATCGTGATCGTCGTGCTGTTGCCGTTGAAATCGACGGTCAGCAGACGGCCGAGGAACGAGCTGATCGCGTACGGGCTCGCGCTCGAGTACTGGATCACCGAATACTGGTAGTCGAGCGCCTTCAGGCGACTCGCCAGATCGGTCGTCACCGTCGAGTCCAGCGTCTGCGGGTTCTGGGTCGTGATCCCGTAGATATGTGCCTGATCGGCCTCGATCATCGCTGCAACCGCGACATGCTGATCGTCCGTCACCGCGGTGTCCGCGAACTCGATTCCGAGAAACTTGTTCGCGAAGCGATCGAGGAAGATCGCGACCGCGTCCGTCGGCTGCTCTGCCGAGATCCCGCTCACCGGCGGCGACGCGAGCGCGCTCGTCAGGCCGAGCATCGCGGATACGTCGGTGCCGGCACCGGGTGCGGTGGCATAGCTGACCGTCGATGCCGCGACGCCGCCGGCGAGCGTGGCGCCCGACAGCGTGATGGCGGTGCTCGACTTCGCGAGCGTGATAGCGTTGCCGGCGTTGCCCAATGCGATCGCGGTGACGGTCGTGACGGCACCGACCGTCGCGTAGCTGCACTGCGACAGGTTGGCGTCCACCGAAGCGGCGAGGAACGCCTGCAGGTTGGCAGCCGTGGCCGCGGCGTTCGCCCCGATCAGCACCTGGCTGCCAGCCGGCGCGGCCGCGACGAACGTCACGGCGGTGCCGTTGATCGTGACCGTGTCGTTTGCCGCGGGATTCGCCGTCAACGTGATCGTGCCGCTCGCGGCCGCGCCGATCCCACTCGACTTGCTCGTCACCTGGAATTGGCTGCCCGTCCACACGACCGTCGCGTACGACGCCAGTGCCGCCTGCACGATCGAGGCCACGCCGTTCAGGTTCGACACGCCCGAGAAGTTCAGCGCGGACACGTTGCGCGCGGTGCCGTCGATCGTGATGTTGAACGCGCCGTTCGTGATCGCCTGCCACAGCGCGAGCGCCTGCTGCGCCGTCGACAGCACGCCGCCGCGCAGAGAGCCCGACGTCGCCGTCTTCGCCCAGCGGCCGATGCATACGCTTTGGGGCTTCGGCGTCTGGCCGAAGTACAGCGCGGCAGCGGAGTACTCCGGCGCCGCGGTGCCGTAGTCGGACGCAACATCGGTGATTCCGGCATACGAGCGCATCCGCTCGTTCGTGTCGATCACCGTCGATGCGCCCAGAATGAGCGCGGTGTTCAGGTTGGCGCCCTGCGCCGCGAGCGCCGCGAGGCTGAGCGTCACGTTGATGCGACGCGATACCGGCAGTCCGTTGGACATGCTGATCCCCTACAGGTTGACGTTTATGGTGGATGTGACCGGCGGCGACGCGTCTGTCGTCGTCGACGCCTGCACGGACTTCAGGTTCAGGACCGCGTAGGTGCGCGTGACCTTGCGGCGCAGCGTCACGGTCATGTCGTAGCGCCGCACCCATTGCTGGTTGACGAGATCCGGCGCCGGGCGAATCGCCCCGACGCCGACGAACGCCATGTCCTGCAGCTGGAGCTGCTCGCGGTTCTGCGGGACTGCGAGGCCGTCGGCGAGGCGCTGCGCGTATCCCTTCCCGCTCGGCCCGTAGAACGTGCACATCACGTCGATGTCTTGATGCCGGATGTACGTGTCGTGCCCATCTCCCGCGCCGTCGTGTTGGATCACGGGCCCTGCGTCCGGCTCTTGTTCTTGCACGCCGAACGCACACCAGTTCACGGTCGGCTCGGGCTGCTTCGGCACGGTCTGCTGCCAGCGCGGCCGTACGAGGTCCGCCGGAAGAGCCGTGATGCCCGCGATCAGGTCGTGGACCAGATCGTCGAGTGCATCGTCCTCGGACGGCGGCGTATCGACGGCTGGCGCCAGGTATCCGCCTGTCGAGCTGTCGGTCATGGCGTCATCCCGAAAGAGGCTTCAGATCGCACGTCGCGCAAACGAAGCCGCGGCCGAAGTGCGAGTAGTCGTTCACGTTGACGACGGTGTATGTGCGTCCGGCCCACACGACTTCGTCGGCGTCGTAAGCCGCGCTCCCGTCGATCAGCCGGAACATCGTGTGCAGGGTGATCGAGCCGATGATTCGGCTGCCGTCCGCGTTGCGATGCAGGATGTCGCCCTTGTCGCTCGTCACGACGGCCGCGAACGGCGTTGAGGCGGCAGTGTTCTGCGCGCGGCCGTGGTCGTCGACTGTCTGCGTCATGCGATTGCAGAGCAGCCCGGTATCCATGAAATCGGGATCGAGCAGGACATCGGTTACGTCGAGAAACGCCATGCGCGACTCCAATGCAAAAGGGCCGCACAACGCGGCCCATCGGGTATGAGGTGTGGTGTTACTTCTTCCGGCGTCGCACCACGTAGGTGATCGACTTCAAATACTCGCCGGTGTTGATCAGCGGGATGATGCCGGCAGCCGACTGGATCTCGGACAGGCTCATGCCGGCCGCTTGCGCGCCGGCATCGATCAACGCGGCGTAGTCCTTCTCGGCCTTGCGCGGCCCCTTCGTGCGGCGCTGCCGGTACCGATTCGCCACGGTCGACGGCGCGAGCGGCGGCGGTACGCTGTTCCTGATCGTCAGCCGGACCGACGACACGGCCAGCGTGCCAGCTGCATGAAGCTGCTGATCGACCTTCTCGAGCTTGCCGTCGAGCGCCGCGCCGACGCCGCGCTGCAATTGCACGGTCACGGCCGGCAGCGCGTGTTCGACGCCCGGCACGAGGTGCGGCCGCGCCGGCACGTTGTTCGCCGGAGAACCGGTCTCCATGATGTAGCCGATTTCCGCGTTGCTGATCGGCTCTCCCTCATCCTTGCGGCCGGCCGTGATGTCGGGCACGCCGACCAGCACCTGTTGCTGGACGAGCGAGCTGATCGATTTCAAGACCGCGTCGACGTTGTCCATCGTCATCTTCACGACCATGGCGACCTCGACCTTTGTTTCCTAAATCTGCAATCCACCTGCACCCATCGACAGCGCGAGCGTGTAGTAGCGAACGCCATACATCGTGCTGTTCCAGAATCCGGCGCCGTCCAGCGTTACCGCGCCCGTGTCCTGGCTCGCGCTGACCTTGTCGACGGACTTGGACGTCTGCGGGCCGATGACCTGGCCGGGGACGCCGCCCACCGCCGCGGTATTCTGGTCGCGCATCCCGATCGCAAGGTGGTGTGCGGTGACCAAGCCGATGCCGATATCGGTCAGCTCCATCCACCGCAGCGGGTTCACCAGCGACACAGCCACCGTCAACCAGATCTGGACGACAGGGTCCGGATACCGAACCGTGTCACCGAATTCAGGAAACGTTTGACGAAACTGAGCGATGTCCACTGGTCACCTGTTCGATTGTGGGAACGGCGGCGGCCGATTTGCGGCGCGCCGCCGGAAGGCAATTATGCCTTCTTCCCGTTGCCGCGCTGGGCGCCGGCTTCCGACGAGGAAGCCTTCTGAGCGGCTTCGAAAGCCGCGACGCGCTCGTCGAGTTCACGCGCCCGCGCGGCATGCTCCTGCTCACGCGCAACGATCGCCGCCTCGCGCCCGTCGAGCTCGCCCGCGCGCGCGTCGAGATCCTTGCCGAATGTCTCGAGCTCGGCACGCATCTCGGCGAGGCGGGCAGCCTCTTTCGAGGCATCTTCGCGCGCGGACGCCAGTTGCGCGGCCTGCGCTTCCAGTGCCGCGCGCGCCGCGGCGAGTTCTGCTCCGTCGGCCGGCGCGACGGCGGCCGTCGGCGTCGCGTCGCCCGGCTCGCGCGTGTGGTGCTTCACGTACCAGTGCGCAGCAACGGGTTCCGGGAAATCGCGCTCGCCGGCCGGGAAATGCTCCAGCGCGCCGTCGTCGTGCCGGAGCGTGAACGGGGTATGGACGTAGAGCTTCGGCATGTCAGATCCCGTCCCGGTAAGCCGCCGTCACGCCGTAGCGCCACTCGATCTGGCCCAGACGCGACCAGTAGGTCGTGATCTGGAACAGCGAGCGGTATTCCAGCGGCGTGCGTTGCAGGTCGGTCATCGGGTACTGGACGTACTTCTTGTCGCTGTTGTATGCGACCATCCGGTCCACCGTGCCGAGCGTGCCCGGCGTACCGCCGACGCCGGCGCCGATCAGCCACTTCAGCGGCAGAATCTCGAGCTTCACGCCCTGCTGCGTGCAGATGTTGTTCTCGAGCAGGTAGGTCAGGATCGACTTGTTGCCGGCCGAGCTGATGACCTGCGACGCGACCCAGCCGAGCTGCGCCGGCGGCAGCATGAGGCGATTCGGCTTGACCTTCCAGCCGGACGCCTGCCATGCCGACGTGAGGATCTCGTTGACGTCGGCGAGGATCTCGTCCGGCGTCTTCGTCGTCCACTGCGGCGTGCCCTTCGCGCCATTCGGAACGTTCGTCACGCTCGCGACCGCGCCGTTCGAGTTCACCAGCCCCGTGAAGCCGAGCTGCGGATCGCCGAAATACACGATCTGGTCGATGTCCATGTTCCGCTTGAGGTTCATGGCGTCGACTTTCTGGCCGTCGATCGGCGTGCCCAGCTTTTGCGACTTGACCAGCTCGGGCACCGTGTACTTGACTTCGGCACCCCAGAGGCGCATCGGCTGCGGCGTCTTGCCGATATCGACCGACGGGCCCGGCAGGGCGTTGCCTTCGTTCGAAATCCAGTTCAGGCCGTTCGGGTTGATGCCGCCGCTCATGCCGTAGGCCGAGTTCGTGAACGACGCGATTTCGTCCGCCGCCGAGACGTCCGAGCGGATGTAGACGTCGCGCGACCACGTGTATTCGACGAGCGGCTCGTTCAGCGTCTGGTCCAGGCGCTCGAGCTGACCGACCAGGAACGCGCCGGTCGAGTCGATCGTCTGCTGGTCGTAGGTCATCATGCCGTCGGCGGTGCGCGCGCGAATCAACCGGCGCGTCGCGTCTGCCACGGCCGCCGACATCGAGGCCGCCAAGAGCGGCGCCCCGGCCCGGCGCAGGTGCTTCAGTTCGGACATGTCCATTCAATGGCTCCAGAAATGCAAAAGCCCCGCGTCAGCGGGGCTCAGGTGAAGCGCTGTGTCAGCGCCGGGGATCAGATGTTGACGGCGATCTCGGTGATGCCGTAGGTGTCGCCGGGGCCCGTGAAATACCAGCTCGCGGGCATCGCGACGGTGTTGGTGCCATCGGCCGCCGCCTCGAAACCACCGAGGGGCTTCCCGGCAGCGGCCGCCGCGACGCGCAGATAGACCGTGCCACCTTTCGTGGCCGGGGTCGTACCGCCGAGCGCGACGTTGACGTATCCGCGCTTGAGCACGTCGGTCACGCCGCTGGCCGGCGGCGTCGAGATGCCGAGCGGATCGGTACCGTTGCCCTGGATCGGGTACGGGCGCAGGTTCACACCGTAGACCAGCGCCGCGGTGTCGGCCGCATTGTTGATCGGCTGGATCTTGCCGTTGACGAGCTTCACGGCCACGCCGAACACCGTCGGGGGCGCCGCCGAGTCGATCTGCTGCGGCTCGATCGTCGCGACTTCGGCGCGCTGGAGGTCGCCGGCAAAGCCAGCCGGCATGCGGAAGGTATAGGCTTGCAACGAGGGCATGTCGGCTCCTTACTTGTGGGTCGCCCAGAATTCGGCGTGAATCTGGTTGATGTCCTTTTTCTCCGGCTGATTTGCGTCGCCGGTCCGTTGGGTCGTGATGCCCGAGTTCTTGCTGCGCACGAGCGCGGCCGCCGCATTGAAGTAGCCGGCCACGACGGCGCAAGGCAATCCCGAGGGGTCCACGCCGCCGAGCACCGACTTCACCGTCTCGGCGTTCTCGTTGTCGAGTGCCGCGCGCAGCGCGCGCCGGCGCAGCACGCAGAGCGAATCGGTCGTCTTCTTGCGGATCGCCTTCGCGTCGAACGTCGGCAGGCGCACGCCGGGCGCGAGGATTTCGGCGAGGGACAGCGCTTGCTTGAACTCGTCGGCCAGATCCTTGCTGTCGCCAGTCTTCATTCCGCCCTTGTCGTCGCCGCCGCCTTCGCCATCGCCAGTGAGCATGGCGTCGTCGTCATCGTCGTCGCCGAGGCCATCGCCGTCGCCCGTTGCCGCGCCGCCGGTCTCGAGCTTCGTCACCCGCGCGACCACCGCATCGACCTTGCCGTCCACCGCTTTGATCGCATCGAGTACCTGCTGCAGCGCACCCGCGCCGCCGGCACCCGCCGAATCGTCATCGCCAGTAGCGGCGACGGCCGGTTTCGCCTCGGCAGTGCCGGGCATGTGGATGTGGATCTGCGGCTGGCCGTCGCCGGGCTCGTCGCCTTCGTCGCCGGTCATCTCGCCCGCGACCTGCTCGAACGCGTCGGAATCGCGCGTCATGAACGCCTTGCGCAGCTTCTCCATGAGCGTCGACTGCGCGGGCTTCTTCTTCGTTGCCATGCTGGAATCTCCTGTCGGGAGTAGGTTGGGACTGCTATCCCCGATCGAACAGACCGGGCCACAGCGGGCGTTCTTCACGAGTGCGACGTGGTTCCCCACGATCGTCACCTGTCGCGCCCGCCCCGGCGCGATTTGCTCGTAGTCGGCGTCGTAGCCGTTGCTGACTTCCGTCAGGTCTTTCGACTGCACGCGGCGAATCGCCTCGGCATCGGTGATCAGCAGGTCGGCCAGCATCAGGTCGGCCTGCGCGCCCTCGCCGCGGCGCACGTTTCGCACGGTGCCGCGCGCGACCGACATGTAGTTGGCGGGCGTCACGAAATCCGACGGATGGTTGATCGTGACCGGCTTGCCCTCGAAGCTCGCGAGCGTCTCGGGACTGAACAGCACATCCGCGGTGCGCTCCGCGACGATGATTCCGTCTTTCGCCTCCAGCTCGGGGAGTTCGCTGTACACGTAGTCCTGCGAGCCGATCCGCGCGATAGGCACGGCCTCGCAGAGCAGGAAGCCCTCCGGCGTCATCGACTGGCGCTCGCCGATCTGCTCGGTCGTGTACATCCCCGAAGCGGTCACGCCGTCACGGGTTCGGGCGCGCGCCGGCGCCGCGTGCGTGCCGCCGCACGTGCACGCGTGGTCGGCCGTTCGAAAGCGGAAGAGTTTCATCGGTCTCTGGCGGGTCAATCGACCCAATCGGGGATGTCAGCGGTTTGGCCCGCGAGCGGATGGGTGCTGTCGGCACAGAACTGGATGCGCCCATCGGTGATGAACGAGTGGCAGACGTGTTCGGCGCCATCGGGCAGGTCATACGAGACGCGCAGCGACGGGGAAAACGTCGGCGCGTCGAGGCTACCGTTCCACTGCCACCGAGCCGGATGCTGCGCCGCGCAGCCGACCGGATAGATGACGTGGAGATCCCCGCACGGGCATTCGAACAGCAGCGAACCCAGCGCGGTCAGGTGCATCTTCGGCATGGTCAATCCCCGATGATCGGTTCGGCCCAGCAGCGGCAATTCCAGATGCAGCCCGGGTGGAACCGCATGTAGACGCCGTTCTCCTCGACCTCGGGCGGCTCGTCCCAGGAACAGACCTTTCCCTCCATCTCGCGATGACCGGGCCGCACGGCGCCGTCGCCGCTGGTGCGCCAGATGTAGTGCGTGCCGCCGATGCCGCGCGCCCGCGCCTCGGTCAGCACCGTCGACGCGCGCGACACCTCGGTGCGCGCGATCATCGTGGCGCGGCTGGCTGCGACCTCGCCCGAGGCGGTGATCATCTTCGCGATCTCGCTCGAGCGGGTGCTGTCGACCAGGCCTTCCAGCGTCAGCTTGTGCACGCGGTCCGCGGCCTCGCGCGGAATCGACGTGATCAGCGTCACCTGCTCGGCCATGAGCTGGCGAAGCGTCTCGCCGGTCGGCGCGTTCTGGATCTCGTCGCGCAGCGCGCGCGACATGTCGGCCGCGCGCTGCATCCACGCCTGTTCGTCGCGCCGGCTCAGATCAGCGAGCATGCGCGCCGCCGTCGACTCGGCCCACGGCGCAAGCGCATCCGCATAGCGGCGCAGCAGTTCCTCGATCGTCGGTGCGAAGGACGCATCGCCCGGCGGGAAGCCTTTCACCAGGACGCCGACCTGATCAGCGATTTTGCGCAGCTGCGTGCCGTACTGCTGCTCGGGCACGGTCAGCCGGACCGGGTTTTTCTTCCGGTCACGCTTTCGGTCGAGGGTGAGAATCATGAGCGTCGGAACAGGCGGCGAATCAGCGAATCGCCGGTGCGTGCCGCCGGCGACGGCAGTGCTCCGCCGCCAGGCAGCGACGTTTCGATCGTCGGCGGCTCGGGCAACTGCTCGTCGGCCTCGGCTTGCTCGATCGACTCGTCGGAGATGTCGCCAAACATGCCCGTGTCCGGCGAGGACGCTTTCAGCTCGCGCATGCCTTGGCTGCGCGTGATCAGGTCGGCGTCGACTGCCTTCGTGACCGAGTCGACCGTCTTGTTGCCGATCTCAGCCTTCTCGGCGGCGGTCATCTCCTGCAGCGGTCGAAACTCGTAGCTGAAGTCTTCCGGCAACTGCTGACCGACCGTCGAACGGCTCACCACGTCTATCAGCACGTGCAGCGGGTTCCGAAACTTCCGCTCCTGCCGCGCGTGCACCTTCTCGTGGTACAGCTGACGTGATCCCTCGCCGGTATCGCTCAGGCCGGCCGGCTGCTGCCCGAACAGGCGGTCGAGCGGAATGCCGGTCGCGCCGCTGAGCTGCATCGCGAACTGCAGCAGCACGTCCGGCAGCCCACTGAACGAGAACTGATGCGTCTGGAACGTATCCTCGCCGTCGACCAGCGTGAGGCCCTCGTTCGTCTGCGCGAAGCGGATCATCTCGACCTGCTTCATCAGCCCGGCGAGCGCCGGGCCGCCCTGCGCGATGATCTGGCGCAAGTCCTTCACGCTCAGCGTCCGGAGGTGCGCCTTGTAGACGAGCTGGCCGATACCGACGGTCGCGCTGTCGAACGCAATCAGTCGATCCCACATCGGCTCAAGGATCGACAGTCCCCATCCGTTTTCGCTGATGCGCTGGTAGAACGGCAGCGCTTCGCCATCCAGCCGTATGACGCGCGAGTAATGGATGCGGCCCTGCGGCAGCCCGATAGCCGACGGCAACACGTCGTAGAACTTCGGCATGCCAAGATGCGGCCCGAACTCGGTCACCGTCTCGCCGACCGGCGGCGCCACCATCCAGCGATCGAGCACCAACAGGCCCTTGAACTGCCCTCTCCCGATCGTCTCGACGCGCAGCGGTGTCGACATGTCCTGGCCGTCGATCAGCATCACCGCGATCGCGCCGCCGTACAGCTGGGCCCACTTCCCGGTGTCGCAGAGCTGGTCCCAGATCGCGAGGCGAGTCATCGCCGTCTCGATCTTCGTGACGTCGGTCGGGTCGAGCCCGGACATCTCAATGCCCTTGCGGGTCATGTCTTCCGGGATCGCATCGACGGCCGCGCGCACGATCCACGACCCACGGTATGCCGCCTCGAGCCAGATCCGGTTGCGGCTCTGGTATGTGAGCGTGTACTGCGAGGCCGACGACTGATTGTCGGCGCCCCAACCGAGCCGTGCCTGGAAGTTGGCGAACGAGTCGGCCGTGCGCATGCCTACGGCCGCCGCGCCGGGCGTCGGCGTCGACGGCCGGGTCTGCGGTTTCTTTCGCGACATTCTGGGTTGGTCCGGTGGTGCTCAGCCGGCGAGCCGCTCCCAGACCGACAGGTCTCGAGCAACTCCCAGCATGTCGTTGATGGCATCGACCATGGGGTCGATCTGGTCGTCGTGCATGTGCGTGTCGTCCGCGGTGAACGAGTCACACTCGGCGACGAAGTCGCTCACCCAGTCGGCCTCGGACGGGATTGCGACGTTGCCGGAATCGATATGGCTCACGACATCCATGACGCGCGTCAGCTTGTCCTTCACGCGCTCGATACCCTCGATCGGGATGCCGCCGGCCGCCTGAATGTCCTGAATCAGCCCGGTACCGCTGGACTTGTCCTCGACCTTCATCTGGCGCAGCACCGGCGCGCCCGGGTCGCCGGCGCCGATCGCGTTGTGCTTGTTCCAGAAGTCGAGCGCGCGCTGCTTCAGCTCCGGCGCCTTCCACTTTCCGCGGACCAGGTCGATCAGGTACAGACGGTTGTCGTAGCCCAGCCCCCAGCACTCGAACACGCTGTAGTCGTTCCGCTCTTCTGTCTTCTGCGCGGTATCCGCGAATATTTTCCGGTACTGGAGCTGCGGCAGTGCGCCGTAGCGCAGGAACTTGCCGCTCTGGATGATGCCGCCGCCCAACGGCGACGGCCGCTGCATGTACTGGCCGTTGAACACGTACGCGTCGGCCTTCTCGGACGCGAGCAGTTCGTGCAGCGGTTCCTTGTACGACCAGTAGCTGTACCGGCCGTCCGCGTCCCGCTCGTCGCACTCGACGCGCTCGCGGATGTGCGCCGGCAGCTTCGCGACGTACTCGTCCGTGATCAGCGCCGGGATCTCGATGAACTCCCACTCGCCCGGCAGCTTTCCGGACTTGATGAAGCCCGTAGGGTCTTCCTCGGCCAGCCGCTGCATGATCACGATGATCGGCGTGTCCGGATTCGCACGTCGGCTCTTCACGGTCGACTGCAGCTTGCGGTTCGCCTTGTCGCGGTTCGTCTTGCTGTACGCGTCCTCGACCTTCAGCGGATCGTCGATGATCAGCGCGCCTTGCCAGCCTTCGGCCATGTGGCCGGCTCGGAAGCCGGTGATCTGACCGCCGAGCGAAACGGCGTACACGCCGCCGGCTTTCTTCCCGTCGAGGAGCACGTTCCAGCGCTTTTTCGACTTCGCGTCGTCAGCCACCTTCAGCGGCCATAGCGCCTGGTACTCATCGGATGCGACGATGTCGCGCGCCGTCTCGCTGTTCAGCAGCGCGAGGTCGTCCGAATACGAGATGTGCAGGAACCGCGCGCGCGGGTTCAGCGCGAGGCCGCGAGCAATCAGGTTGATCGCGACCAGCTCGGTCTTCGACGAGCCCGGCGGCACGTTGATGACGACGTTCTTCAGCGTGCCGTCGATCACGCGCTGCACCGTGTCGGCGATCAGCACGTGGTGCCAGTTGACGCGGAACTTGATCGCCTGGCGATGCTTGAAAAAGTACCGGCTGAAAAACAGGTGATCCCGCTCGCACTTCGCCTTTAGGACAGCCCGCTCGATGGCGGGGTCAATACTCGTCTTCGAGCTTGGCGACGGCGGCTGCGACCTGGCTTTCATCGACGACGACCGTCCTGTTCTCGATCGGGCCGCCGTTCTCCCCAGTGTGTTCGAGGCGGCGCCGGTTCGTGTAGGCGTCGCCGGATTCCTTCGCAGCCTGTTCAAGCAGCTGCGCCATCAGCGGCAGATTGTTGCGTCGCTCCGCTTCCGCGACGGCACGGTCGAGCGCGCGCAGGCGCACGGCACGGTGCGACACGCCGATGCGCGATGTGTCGTTGAGGAACTCCTCGCGCGTGCGCTCGAAGATCTCGCGGTACTTCTTGCTGAGCGTCGATCCGGCGCGCTTCGTCGGGTCGTAGCGCTCGCACTGCTGCGGCGACACCTCGACGCCGAACTCTTCCCGCACGGCCTTCGCGGTGCGCGAGATCGTGTCGAAGCACGCCAGCGACTGCACGATGAACACCTTGATCGCGTCGGGAAGTGCTGCCATAGCGGGAAAACGTTCGGGTTATGCGGCCCGCAGGATGCAGGTGCCGCAGGCGCGGGCGATATCGACGTGGCCGATCTCGGGCGCGCGCCGCGCGGCGTCGACCAGCTTCGCGGTATCGCCCGCGCCGCCGGCCACGCCGTAGCGCCGGACAATGCCGACGAACTCCTCGACGTCGTGCCCGCGGATGCCGAGCTTCGGCATGCCGTCCTTCGTGAAGGCCGGCGCGCCGAACTCGTCGGTGCGCTGGCCGATGTGATACAGCTCGTGCTCGACGAGCGCACACCACTGCAGGTCGTTGCACTCGCGCGCGTCGTGCGCGTCGAGCGTGATCAGGAACGCCGGCACGCGGCCGAACCATTCGAGGAACTGCTGTTCCTGCCGGGCGCGCTGCCACCCGCCGGCGCGGATCGTCACCTCTTCGCACTGGCCGACGACGCGCCGCATCTGGCGCACGTTCTCGACGGCCGCCCAGAGGTAGGCGACGTCGGCATCGACCAGGTGCTGGTGATCAGGGTTATGCAGCGGTGCGCCCTCGCGGAGGAGCGTGTCGTTCACCCACTCAGCAACGCCGTCGGCCGGCACGATGCGCCGGATCCAGTTCGAGTCGTCGAAGAGGATGTCGGGGGGTGCCGGGCGAGATACTGGTAACGCATTCGCTATCGCGGCAGATCTGCTCATCTTGTGATATCTGCAGTTTGATTCGAATAATGAAACACTCGATTCAATTCCGCCAATTTTATTCAAATAGCGAAATTATTAAGATAATTCAACGGCGTTGACTTAAATCACTCGATTAACGCAATATCCTCATGGCCGCGTGCTGGGAACGCGGTCACGGACAATCGTCTAATAAACGCAAACAGGAGAGCATTAATGACTACCGCACGAGCAACCGAACAGGCCGTCGAACTCGTCAAAACAGCACTCGCATCCGGGTTGGTCGCACCAGCCACCGGTGACCGGTGGTTCACTGACCCTGCCAAAAATGGAGAGCAACTCGGACAATTTATCGGCGCAACCGTGGCCAAGATCGCTAAGGAAATAGACGCCCTGTAGAAATGGGTGACTTAAATTCGGATTAGATCCTGCCGACCGAGTAAAAAACCCGCTGGCCTGTCGGCTCAGCGGGCTTTGGTCGCAACTCTGCAATCTGGCGAAAATCTATACCCTGTCCGCCACAATAGCAAGGGGAATTTTCGCCGTACCCCTTACGCCTCAACGGCCTCCGCGATCGTTACGTTGTTTCGCTCGAAGAGCGGGGTCAGCCGCTTCACGGCCTGGTGCTCCAGCTCGGCGAGCCGCTTCCGGATGATCTGCGCGTTCCGCTCGAGCGTCCGGACCGTGATGTGCGTCTCCTCGGAAATTTCCCGATACGACAGGCCGTCCTGGCGCAGCCGCGCCTGCGAGTGCCCCGCGATCAGCGCCATGATCGCCTTGCCGTTCGTCACCGTGAGCGACGGCCGCAGGTACGTCCGCATCTCGACCAGCGCCCGCTTCCACTCGGCCGATGGCGGGATTCCCGGGTCTGCCGCGCGCGTGGCGCTCGCCGGCCGCGCCGGCATGCCGCAGGCATAGCGGAGCCACACCGCGTTGCGTTCCGGCTTCAGCAGGTGATCCCGCACCGCGCCGACGACCATCGCGCACTGGGCCCGGATTTCGTCACCGCTCAGCCCGTCGAAGTTGATCGTCCCCGACGAGGTGCCGTACAGGTAGTCGAGAAATTCAGCCTGGCGCGTGCTGAGACGGCCGACCGATTCGAGGATCTGGATCAGCGCCAGGCGGAACTGCTGTTTCTGCCGCGGCGGCAGCGACGTCACGAGAAAGCTGACGTGCAGCGCCTGCTGCGTGTTCTCGAAGATGGCGATCACCGGCCACCCCGCGTCATCATCGCAAGCGCCTGGCGCGTGTCGAGCTCGGCCATGTAGCCCGTCAGGTTGCTCGTGAAGTCCGGCCGGATGCGCGTGTCGACGTGCGTGCCCGGCGAGCGGCTCGTGCCCGCGAGCGAGTACATCCGGCCGCGATTCTCGGAATGGCAGTCTAGCCGCGCCAGCGCGACGTCGAGCGACAGCAGCTGGCGCACCGACGAAACGGGGTGCTTCAAGCGGCGTGCGAGGTCGTGCGCCGAGTACCGGACGCCGGGCTTCATCTTCCCGATCATCTCGTTGATGGTGAGTTTGCATTTTGCTTTCAATGCCCCGCTCCTTATGCTGACTTCAGATTCAACTCGATCGCCTCGATGCGCACGCCCGGCGTGCGCGCGTAGCGCTTCGACACCCAGAGGTCGACGACCTGGCCGTCGTCGACGTACACCACCCCGTTCATGCCGTCCTTCAACGCCTTTACAACGTTGTCGGCGTCCGGCTTCTTCGTCGCTCCGATGGCGCCGGCGGCCGCCTCGCCCTGTCGCTTGTTCGACCAGCTCGCCGGGATCGGCAGACCGATGTGCACGATCAGGCGGATCGGGCCGGCGTACGGCGCGGCGCTGCACATCGCCGCGCGGGCGGCCATCTTCACAAGGTTCTCGTAGCGCTCGGATTCCTCGGGCGTGTGCGTCCGCACGATGCCGTTGCGGCGCGAGAAACGCGGCCGCCCCTTCGCGACCGGTTTGCCCGGAACGACGAACTCGACGCGCTGCGCGATCGGCGAGGCCGCGATGAGGGACTGTTGCGTCATACCCGACCCCACGGCTTGAACGCACGCCACAGGCGAGTTATCCATGGGCCAGTCGCGGCGAGCTCATCCTCGGCGATCTGCGGCGCGAGTTCGAAAAGCGCGCCGCCGGGCCCGCAAGGCGCAAACTTGTCGCGCATCGCCTTGCATGTCGGAAGCCAGCCGTTGATCGGGTCGCGCAACATTGCACCTTCCGGATTTCGGCAAACGCGCTGCAACGTGGGCGGCGGATCGACGTAACCGAACCGGCAATCGGCGCAAACCAGCACGGGGCCATCCGAATCCTTGAAGCGAGTCGAATCGTTCATGCCGTCACCTCGTCGCTCACGTTGTCCGTCACCGGCACGCCGCTGATCGGGCGCAGCCACGCATCGGGAATCCATCCGGCCTTCAGCTCGCACGGCTGAAACGTGAGAACGTCCGTCCCCGGGATCGGCGTCGGTGCCTCGACGTACCAGCAGAAGCCGAGGTGCAGGTAATCGCCGTATGGCGCCTTCACCTCGACGATGCGGTCGCGGGCTTTGCCGCGCGTGATCACGGCCATGTCGCCGACTTTGCAGTTCATCGCCCTTCCCCCATCAGTACGCCGGCCGCGACGGGCCCGGCAGTGTTGCGAAATGCGCGGTTGTGCTCGTCCCACCACGGGCCGTCGCCGGCCGCGTCGAACACGCGCAGCTTGAAATCGAACGGAGGTTCGTCGCGGCCCTGCTCGATGCCGAGCGTGCCGCCGTGCTCGACGATGCCGGTCCACGAGCGCCACCAGTCGCCGACGGTGCGCGCTCCTGTCGCTGGCTTCGCGGCGCGCGCGGCGAGCAGGTCGCCGAGGATCAGCTCGAGCAAGCCGAGGTTCAGCGGCTGCTCGGAGCGCTCGCGCTCCCGGCGCTTGCGCCCCGTGGCGATGGCCGCGCGGAGGTCGTCGGCCGTCACGCCGCGGCCGGGCCAACCGGCCAACCGCGCGTCATCGGCGGCGAAGCCGACGCCCGACGAGCGAAGGATTTCGACGAAAGCGGCGGCGGCGATCGGCGGTTCGTCGCCTACTGCCTGTGCTGTGCCGCCGCCGCTTAGGTTTACGTTTACTTCTCCCTCTCCTTCTCTCTTGCGATCGGGGGGCGATGCTTTAGGTGATCGGGGGGCGATCGGGTCGGGATCGCGCTGCGAATCGGCCACGATGTCTTTCACCTGCTTTTTCCGGAGCCATTCCGATTGGGGGGCGACGCCTTTCAGCAGTTGCGCGGCCTCGACAACCTGCTTGCGAACGGCGACTGTGTCGATCTCGATCCCCCATCGCTTGGCGTTGCCGACTGAGCCCGACAGGCTGCTCGTGAGCTTCGATAGCCACGCCTCCAGCACCTTCTCGGCGGCGACCGGGTGATACAGGCGACCGTCGGCGCACTTCACCCACCCGCGCAGCGCGTGTTCCTTCACACGCTTCCAGTTCTTCGACTGGGACAGATGGCCGAGCATGCGGTCGTCTGCCGGCAGGCTCGCGGCCGGAATCTGATGCCAGCTTTCGAGCCACAACGTGATTGCGGCCGCACGCTCGTCGCCGGTGCCAAGGATCCACGTCTCAGACGTCAACAGACGCTTCACCTCGAGCGGCATGAACGGGAAATCGCGGAGGTTGCAGTCCGCTGGGGTGAGAGGATTCGGGAGCTGATTCATTCGCACAATCCGTACGCCGAAGCGCATGCGGTCGCCGGCTCGGCGTCCGCGAGTAGGTCGTATTGGCGGCCGCCGCGCGTCGTTTTCGACCACTCGACGACCTGATGCACAGTTGTGGCTTGGCCGGCGTGCCCCGTCGTGCCCATGTGGAAAAATGAAACAGGGCTCAACGGTCGACACACCTCCGAAACGAGGCGCTCCCACGCGGCGATGCGCTCGACGTGCTCGGGAAAGCGGCGCGCGATTTCGCGCAGTTCGAGCTTCCCTGCGTTGATGCAGGGCATGCAGCCGACGCGCGTCATGCCTTCGCGGTACAGCGGATTCGCGGCGACGCCGGCTGACGCGTGCGCCTCGAATACGTCGGAGACGTTCCAACGCAGGATCGGACGGAACACCGCGTAGCAGCCACCGCGCCATTCATATTGCGGAAGCCACCGGCGAGCCTCGCTCTCGTCTGCACGCACGCCCTGCCAAGATTCGACGAAATAGCCCTCGTCGATCAGGCCGATCGCGTACTCGGTCAACGGGTTGCGCTTCAGGTACTCGGTGCAGAACTGGCGCTTCCGGGACGGGAAGCCGCCCCGCACCATGCAAAGATCGAGGAACGGGTTTCCGGTCGGGTGCAGCAGGTCGAGTGCACGCGCCGCCGCCTCTGGCGTCCAGGCGTACATGAACTCGCGCCTTCCGTAGACGGCCGACTCCGGCACGCCGGCCGCGATCTGCGCGAGGTTCGCGCGCTTCGTCGCGAACTCGTCGGCGAAGTCGGCGCGCACCATATCGACGGTAATGCCGAGCGCGCGCGGCAGGTATTCAAGCGCGTACTCGTACGTCGACTCGTGCTCGTTGCCGGTGTCGGCGAACACGGCGCGGACGCTCTCGCGACCGTGCAGCTCGAGTGCGACCAGCAGCGTCGCGGTGCTGTCCTTCCCGCCCGACAGCGAGACAACGTGAAGGGTCTGGCGATCGGTCACGAAGCCTCCCAAAGCAGCTTCTGCCCGCGCAGGTGCGCCGCCGTGTCGACGCGCGGCCGCGCGGGCGTGTTCCAGTTGCCGCCACCGCGCGCGCCGACCAGATGCCAGCCGGCGCCGCGGAGACTTGCGCCGCCCTCGGCCGGCAGCGTGTAGGTGATGAGTCGCGCGTAACCGAGCGCGCGGGCCGCGCGCCACGCGGCGCCGTATAGCATCGAGCAGGCATTGCGCGTGCCGTCGGTGCAGCAGCGCGTCACCTCGAGCGTCCAGCCGTCATCGTTGCCACGCGCGACCGGGCGGCCGACGATCGCAACGCCGCAGATGCCTGTGCAGTCGGCTCGGCCCATCAGCATGTCGTCGGCGACCGCGATGCTGAACTTGTGGCCGACGACAGGCGCGTGATGCCGGTGATGCTCAGCGACGAATACGTTCGCTTCTTCGAGCGAGATCGGGACGATGACCATGCCCATCAGATCAACCTCCCCTGCGCGCGCTCGGTATCGAGCGCCGCGGAGCACGCAGGATTCACCCAGACCACCTCGGTCCGAGCGCGACCACCGTCCGCCTGATGCCGGCGCTCAAACCGCTCCCAATCCGGATACAGTTCCTCGTCGTATAGCGGGCTCGGATAACCGGACAGCACCACCATGCCGCGAACCGCGCGTAGTACTGCCGCGAGCGCGCTGTGATCGTCGTCAGTCATTTCGTGGCGGTAACCGTGCGTGCTCGAACTGCGGCCGGCCAGCGACGAGCGAGTGCTGTGCGCATACGGCGGGTCGACATAGAACAGGGTGGATTCCGCGTCGAGCCGAGCCACTACCTCGAGCGCGTTTCTGTTTTCGATGACGACGCCCTGCAGGCGCCGCGTGAACGCTGGGATCGCATCAGACCAGGTGGCCCATTCGTAGGCTGGCAGGACGCGCCCGTCCGTCAGTTTCGAGCGGAAGCCGGTTCGGCAACTGCGCGTGGCACTGTCGCTGCCGTGGCCCATGAACGAGCGCACGATCAGCTTGTGGGCGGCGTCCATCTCGTCGGCCGCCGGCTCGTAGGACCAGTCAAACTCGTCGCGTGCGAACGGCGTCAGCGCGCAGCGCCGCTGCAGTTCGAGCGCGCGGTCGACATCGCGCAGAATGCGAAAGATATTGACGATGTTCCCGTCGAGGTCGTTGTAGCATTCCGCGCCGACGCGATCCTTCAAAAGCAGGACTGATCCAGCGCCGCCGAACGGCTCGACATAGCAGGAGTGCGCAGGGAAAAACGACATGATCCAGGGGGCGAGTCGGAACTTGCCGCCGTGGTAGCGCAGAACGGGGCGAGTGACGGCCATCACGCAACCTCCCGCGCGATGTGCGGCAGCGGCTCGGCAGCCGATTCGATCGCAACCTGGATGCGCTCCAGCTGCTGACGGAGTCGCTTGACCTCGGGATCGATGCTGACCCGGCGCGCGGCCTGTTTGCAGGCGCTGGCGATCTCCCACGCGCCGGCGCTTGCCGGCAGCCCAAGCGCACGCGCGAGCTCGCCGCGCGCGCTGTCGATTTGCATCGCGTCGCGCTCCGCATGCTCCTTCGCCCGATCGAGGATCAGCCGCCGCTCCTTTTCCGCCTCTTCGGCCAGGTTATCGAGCCGCTCGGTGGCGACCTTCAGTCGGCGTTCCGCATGCAGCTGGTCCCGCACGGCATCCGCGACAATGTCGCCGAAGCGCGCGCGCAGCTTCTTTTCGAGCGTCCATTCATTGCAGAGACCCGCGCGCAGCTGCTCGTGGTTTTGATCCGCGAGCCGCGCCATGCCGTCGATGATCAGCTTGATCCACGCGTCGCGCGGCAGGTTCTCCATGTTCTTCAGTGTCGGGCCCTTCAGCGAGCGCCAGCCGTCCGGGCCGCGCACGATCAGGCCGCAGCCGGCCGGAATGTCCTCTTTCTTCAGCAGCCCGACCGGCGCGGCGAAGATCACGCCGGCGGCGAAGCGCAGGTACGACGTCCACTTGCCGGCCGTCACGTCACGCCGGAAGTCGCCGACGCTGATCTTGCATTCGTACGCGACCGGCTGGAAGCGCGCGAACGAGCACGGCACGGTGTAGACGTCCGGCCGCGGCGAGCCCGCCGGCCCGAGTTGCATGTCGGTCCATACGAGGCGATCGGATGCGCCGCGAAGATGCGCGGCGAGATCCTTGGCGAGGTCATCGTGCGCCCAGTTCATGCGAACTCCCCACTCACGCAAGCTTCCGCCGCCAGTGCGCTATGATGGTTTCGCTGCGGGCGTGGGTGGCCCATTTCACGACGGGGAACAAGATGCCGATCATGACTATCACGGCAGCTATTGCCGGCCTGAAGAACGCTGTCGATCTTGCAAAGGCAGCAGTCGCAGCTCGCGATGAACTGAAACTCGCCGAGATGCAACAGTCGATCAATGATCGCGTGATCGACGTCCAAAATGCAGCGCTGGCGTTGCAGGAAAAGCAAGCGGCCGCTCGTGACGAGATCGATCAGCTCAAGGAATCTTTGCGAGAAGCCAAGCAAGATGTCGCGGCATTGCGAGTGGAGCGCGAAGACCGAAGCCGTTACAAACTCGTCAGCCTTTGTCTCAACGGCGTTGCGTACGAGTACATGGGCGCGCCAGACGAAACGAAGCACTTCCTTTGCCAGCCCTGTTTCGACGGACCGGAAAAGCGAAAAGCGAGCTTGCGATACTCCCCTCGATACGAATACTTCGCAGAGACATGGACGTGTCCCGTCTGCACAACCGTTATACGTGGGAAGTGAAGACACTCGAGCGAGCACTCGGCGCCATGACGCGTCGAGTCTCTCCGCAGGAATGAGTGCCAGCAGCGCTTTCTCCGCGCCTCCGCTATCGAACGACAAGCTCTTGAACGGGCGAGTCAGCACGAGCCGCCCTCCTTCTTGTTGCTGTCGATCGGCGCCGCCTCGGGACGCACGCGCTCGAGCATCCAGAGCTGGTCGGCCCGGAACGCGAGGTAGTCCTGCGGGGGATCGCGGAAGATGAAAAGGTGCTTTTCCTCGACGAGGCCGAGGTAGGTCATCGGACGCCCGAGCTTGCGGGCGAAGTGCTTGCCGACGTCGCGCTGGCTGAGAGTCAGCGTCATGCCGCCACCTGCCGCTGGCCGAACGCCTGCTGGACGAACTCGCCGATCGCCTGCTGGCTGAGCCGGCGGTATTCCTCGATCGCCTTGCGCTCCTGGATCGCGAGCCACTGGCGCGGGTAGTCGCAGCCCGTGAACATGCAGAACAGGTGCAGCTTCGTCGCGTTGAACGGCCGGCGCCCGGCGATGACGTCGTTGAAATGCGGATAGTGAATCCCGCAGTTGCGTGCGAGCGTCTTGCGATCGAAGCGCCGGAGCCCGAGCTCGAGCGCGTGCGCGAGGCAGTCCTCGAAGCTCATCGCTTCGATCTCCGCGTCCGGCAGCGTAGCCGCCTGCACCCACGGCGCGAACATCCTGAATTCGGTCTGGTTCATACGAAAAATCAATCGTTACCCAGTTGGTTACCCACTTGCTTACCCAGTTGGCGCCGGGGCGAAATAAAGGCCAGGACAACACCTGGCCGAATGCAAAAGATGCGAACCGCCGCTATGCGAGAATCGAAGCTCTCTACTTCCTCAACCACCACACGACGGGGTTCGCATGACCATCAGCAACGACGAAATCAACTTCAAGGACTACGCGTACAAAATCGACCTTGCGACACAAGGCGGCCTATCTGTCATGCGCACCATTGCGCTGAAAAATGGAGAATCGGTTTCCTTGAACGTGAAAGTCGACAGCAAAGAAAACTCCGACCTGAAGGCGATCAACGAGAATTCGATTCGTCGCGCTATCGAAATCCTTCAGGCGTTCCTGCCGAAGGAAGCGTGATCGGCTGCCCGAAGGTATTGAACGCGTTTGGCTCGCGGCCGCACCAACCGGCGCCCCTGCCCTCGACGCCCTCGAGCTTGATGGTCACGACATGGTCGTATCGGACCTCGTACGTCCCGATCGAGCGGCGACGAGCACGCTTGCCGCTCGACGGCTTTCGCCCGAGCCGAACCGGCCGGAACGTGCGGATTTTTTTCATGCTCCCTCCTTCGCCGGCTCGAGCAGTTCGGGCCAAACGCGCTTGATTACCTCTACCGGAAACATCTCCACACGCGTGACTTGACCACCCGTCTCGCGTTCGATCGGCCTGCCAAACGGAATCGGGATGGGACGCTCGCCACTTGCCCAGCGGCTAACGTCGGATGCGTGCGCGTCGATTGCACGGCAGAGAGCCGTAAGTCGGCCGCGCTCGGCGGAAAGGTAGGTTTTCAGGTCCATGGACGAAATATAGCGATTCGCTAAACCAATGGCAATAGCGAATCGCACATTCCAAGCTTTAGCGTTTTGCTATTGAATGCGCCACATGAAGACGAACAACGAGATCCGCCGATCCAACCTTGTGATCGCGATTGAACGGTTTGGAACCGCCAAGCAGCTGGCCGAAGCCGCGGACGTATCGACGGCTTACCTAAGTCAGGTCAAGAATCGCCAACCCGATAGCAAGACGGGCAAACCGAAATACATGGGTGATGAGGTCGCGCGCAAAATCGAGTCAGCGCTAGGCGAGGCACCCGGATGGATGGATAAGGACCATTCCGCGCCAATGGGGGATCCTGACTTGTATGTGCGCGCGAGCAACCTGAGACGCTGGCTCGATGTGAGTCGGCCTGACATAGATCGCCTCAGGGAAAAGTACTTTGACCTTGTCGACCACGTCGACATCGACCCTGACCTCGCACGCCAAATTGAAGCAGACTTTGGCGAACCACCGGGAAGCCTTGATAAGCGAGACCTTGCACAACATGTCGCCTCTATCGCGTGGAAGGTTCCAGTTGCAGCGGGCGCCACAGCAGCAGACCGGCAGACAATAGAACCCCCTGTCAACCAAGAACAGCCCTCCAGGTCTGCTCGCTACACCCCATCCCCCGCTGCGCGCGCTCTCCTCGACGCCGTAATTGCCGCGGACAAACTCGGCATCACGCCCGAGTTCCTCGACTCGATCAGGGCCGCCGTTACGCACTTTGCGATGTCGAATTTGCGCGGCGACGGCACGTTCGATGTTGAGGACGAGTCCCACTGATTGGCGTCAAATTCCAGTCATACATCAATGCCCGCGTGCAAACGCGGTTCTCTCCGGTCGCCACATCACGTGCCACCACGCCGGCGCCCAACAGCTCGGTGAGCCAGTCATGGCGTCCTTCGACGCATCGCTCCACGATGCGCACGAGCATGCCGATGCGTTCCGGAATTCGGCATTTCGTAACGATCGCAAGATCCCCTGGTCGGCACCTCAATTTCACTCCCCCAACTTGTTCCACATGGCCGCCTTATGACTTTTCTGACGAATACTGTATGAACATACAGTAGTCTGCCAAAAAGAGAAGTCGAACACAATAAGGTCAGCACCAAAAAGTTTCGCGCATAGCTAAATTGTCGCTTGCGCTTGATTTAGCTTTTCGCTATATTTTCTCTCAACGCAGCGACATCCTCTGCGCCACCGCCCCAAGCGGATCGCTCTCTAACAATCGAAGGTAAGCCGGGACCGCACACGCGGAGCAACCGGCCGGCGCGATCAGCGTCGTGAGTCAGGACGGACGCTGCGGAAGACCGCAGCGGCAAGCAATACTCGAGTGAACCTGACACGAGACAGCCAGCAACACGTGACCGATGGCTTCGTAATCGGCACAAACCTCGCGCGGCCCGGAGCCGGCACGGCCGGGAGTAGCCGGGCGCGCGAGTGATGCAGTCTCATGGAGCCGGAATGCGCAGGCTGATGCGCACCTGGCGTAGCTGCCAGAGTCCCAATGCCGGAGATCAGCGCCGGCCCGGCTCCATGAGACTGTTCCAAAACAGCTCTGACTGGTGGCGGTTCTTCTTCCGAGGCGTCACCAGTGAGAGCTGCGCATGCAGCGTTGCAGTTCAAGACTGATATTTGATTTGCAATCCTATTTAAATGGAGGGCGCGATGCACACTCCTCGAACCCATCACAACAATGTCCGCAAGCTGCCCGCGCGGGTCGACCGACAAGCCGACCAGCTGCAGACCGCGGCGGATGACGCAGCGCTGGCGCGCGACGAGCGCAATGAAGCGATCGCCGAGCGCGTCACGTTCGACGTGCTGCCGTTCTCGACCGAGCAAATCGCCGTGCTCGACGCTGCGCTGCGTCGCGGCTACATCGAGGACGTGTACGAGGTCTGGAACACCTGCCAAGACGTCCTCAAGGCCGAAATCGCGCGGCGCATCGCGGCCGCCGACCTCGCGGCTGTCGCGCCGCGCTTCGCGATGACGTGCTGCTCGTCGTGCGGCGCCGAGCTCGGCCCGGGAAACGCCGGCATCAGCAGCTGCGCAGACCACCGCGCGCCCGCGCCGCGCCTCTTTCGCGGGGTCTGACATGGCCCGCTTCGTTATCGGCGCGCTCGCGCTGCTCGCCCTCTGGCTTGTCGTCGAGATCGCCCACGCGATCAAGCGCTGGAACGACGATGAGCACCATCGGCACTGACCACATCGAGAGACCACATGGACAAGATCATGCATACACGCGGGCCGTTCCACGTCAGCGGTACCGGTCGAAATCTGCACATCGGATCGCTGCATTCGCCGATGGTCCTTGCCTCGCTGAACGAAGTGCATATCGATACGCCGGCGAACGCTCAGTTGTTCGCCGCAGCGCCCGACCTCGCTACGGCTCTGCGCCTGGTCGCCTCGAAAACCGTGCTCACTTCGGGCATCCGCGCTGTCGTCGACGCCGCGCTCGACAAGGCCGGCTATTCGGCACCCGTGCCGGTCACCGATCCCGTGTGGCATATGCGCGTCTGCGGGGAGGGTCTGTGATGCGCACGCTTTCTGTCTACCGGCCAGCAGCCGACAACGCGCTGCTGCGCACCGCCGCGCGCGCGCCGCGCATGCGGCGGGCTATCGAGGCCAGTGCGTGGATGGCCGCCTACGGCGTCGCGATCGCTGGCCTCTGGTACGGCTCGCTCATCGCCGGCCCCTACTTGCGGAGCCTCGGATGACACCGTTCGATTATCTCGGCGCCCCTTCTCGATCGCATCTTCAAATGGAACCCCATAGCCGGATATCTTGCTGCGCTCGCGATCGCAGCACTCTGCACGTTGATTCTCGCCAATCTCAACGCTGACGGGACAACTGCTGCGACGTACTTCATGGCGCGCACGTAAGCCTCGCTTCCAGTCTCACCGCTACCACCAACTGCCGGCAACCACATGTCTGGCGCGCCTCGTCACGCCAGCAGCCTCCCCTTTCAGGAGCCCCGCATGAAAACCATCGACACCCAACCCGTCGAGTCGTCGCAGATCCATAGCATCGGGTACGACGCCGAAACCGAAACGCTCGCGGTCCGCTTCAAGGATCGCAAGACGAATGCGCCGACGTCGCTGTACCACTACACCGGCTTCACGCAGGCGAACTTCGACGCGCTGAAGGGCGCCGACTCGCTCGGCTCGCACTTCTACAAGCACATCAAGCCGTTCCCCGACCGCTTCCCGTACGTGTGCATCGAGAAGATGCCGGCACCGGCCGCCGACATCGATGCCGAAACCGCAGGTGCGGCATGACTCCCTCGGTCTATACCGTGCGCGCATCGAGCTGGGGCGCACTGTTTGAATGCGCCTACAGGTGGGAGGCAATCCACCTCCTGAAGATGCGCAACGTCGTCGGTCTGCGCGCCGCGCTCGGCACCGCGATCCACGCTGGCACGGCCGCTTATGACCAGAGCGTGCTCGATGGCTCTGGCCTGACCGTCGACGACGCGGCCGGAGCATTCGTCGACAAGCTGCACGACCCGTCGAACGAGTACAACCCGGCGAGCGACGATCTCAACCTGAAGGAAGCCGAGCGCATCGGCATCTCGCTCACGACGAAGTACTGCCTCGAGATCACGCCGCGCTACGACTTCGTCGCCGTCGAGATGGAAACGAAACCGCTCGATATCGACTGTGGCGGCGGGATCGTGATCCGCCTCACCGGAACCATGGACCGCGCGCGCGTCCGCCGAACGGCACTCGGCCCGGGCATCGCCGACCTCAAGAGCGGTTCGAAGGCTGTCGCCCAGGGTGTCGCCGTCACGAAGGGCCACGGCCCGCAGATCGGCACCTACGAGATGCTCTACGAGCACACGACCGGCGAGTTGATCGCCGACACGGCCGAGATCATCGGGCTCAAGACGAAGGGCACGCCAGAGGTCGCGACCGCCACGGTCAAGAACGCCAAGCGCGTGATGCTCGGCACCGAGGAAACGCCGGGACTGATCCAGTTCGCTGCGGACATGTTCCGATCCGGTCGCTTCTACCCCAATCCGAAATCTCTCCTCTGTGACCGTAAGTACTGTCCCCGCTACGGCACATGCACATTTCATGAGTGAGTGGCGATGGCACGCGACTTCGATTCCTTCTTATGCGTCGTGTCGTCCGGTTGCATCGAATGGACTGGGGTAACGGTCAAGTCGAACGGCAGTAAAGCGCACCGTTACGGGCGCTACACCATCGGCGGAAAGAAACATCTCGCGCATCGGTTCGCTTATGAGCGCGCAAACGGGCCGATCCCGGCCGGGCTGATGGTCCTGCACCGTTGCGACAACCCTAAGTGCTGCAACGTGAACCATCTGTTCCTCGGCACCCACCTCGACAACATGGCGGATATGCGAGCCAAGGGACGAGGCAATAAAAAACCTCCTCCTATGGGCTCCGGCCCGAGTGCATCCAAAGCGAAGTTGACGGAGGCCGACGTCAGAGAAATTCGCCGAGCTCGCGCCGAAGGCATAACGACGGTCGAGCTTTCCCGCCGCTTCAATGTGCACCACTCCGTCATCAGCCGCGCGGCTCGCGGGGTGAGCTACTCCAACGTCTGAACTCAACCTGGAATTCACCCATGTCCACGCCCACCACCCTGGAATCTGTCCGCTCGCCGCTCCCGCGCGAGGCCAATTTGCCCGCCGTCACGCCCGGCTTCGGCTCGTTGCAGTCGTTCGAGCTCATGCAACGCGCTGCGAACCTGCTTGCGTCGTCAACGCTCGTGCCCGCTGCGTACCGCAAGGTAATCGAAAAAACCAACCGCTACGGCGAGGTCACCGAATCGCGTGAGAACCCGAATGCGCTCGCGAACGCCGTCGTTGCGCTGAACATGGCGCAACGCATGGGCGCAGACCCGCTGATGGTGATGCAGAACCTGTACATCGTCGAAGGGCGACCGTCCTGGTCGTCGCAGTGGATCATCGCGGCCGTGAACGGTTGCGGCCGATTCTCGCCGCTGCGCTTCGACATCCGCAAGCTCGGCCGGAAAACCGTGCCCTACGTGACGTTCGAATGGAGCGGCCCGAGCGGGAATCGTTCTCGCACCGAGAAACGCCAGGACGTCGAGATCGAGGATATCGAGTGTATCGCTTGGGCGCTCGAGCGCGGAACCGACACACGCCTCGAATCGCCGCCCGTATCGATCGAGCTCGCAGTGAAGGAAGGCTGGTACACGAAGAATGGCAGCAAGTGGCAGACGATGCCCGAAGTGATGCTTCGGTACCGCAGTGCATCGTTCTTTGGAAAGCTATACGCGCCCGAGCTGCTGATGGGCCTGACGACTGTCGAAGAGGCAGCAGACATCGTGGACGTCAACCCGGACGGTTCGTACTCGGTCAATCGCACGACTCTCGACGAGATGCGCGGCGGCCGCACGCAGCAAGCCGAAGAAGTCGGCCGCGCAACGCAATCCGATCCGCAGCCGGGTTGGCAGCATGGCGCGTACGACGCTGCGCGTGACCCTTCGCAGACGGTACGCCAACCGCATACCACTCCGACCATGACCGACACCCGCGAGACGACGACCTCCACGCAAGCAGATCCCATCGACGACGAGGACGGCCCGCAGGAGGATGACGGCCATAGCCAAGGCGGTTTCGACTTCGACGTCGCAGGCCTGGTGCGCGGCATCCGCGAGGACATCGAGTCGGCCAAGACCCCCGAGGATCTCGACCTCGCGCGCAGCGCGATCGCCGGTGTGCCGGATGAAACCGCCAAGGCCGAATTGAATGCCCTCGCCTCGGCGCGCATGCGCGCCATTACGGCGGCAGCCGAACAGGCTGCCGCCGGCAAGGCAACCGTTCAATCGACCGCGCCGGCCGGCCGCCGCCCTCGCAATCCGATCAACGCCGACTAACGCGCGACTGCCGCCGCCAAGGATTTCAACATGACCGACAAGAACGTCCTCCAGATGACCGCCGACAGCATCGGCAAAGACCTGCTTTCCGCGCTGGTGACCGAAATGAAACTGATGCCCGATATCTGGGTGAAGCTGTCCGAGAAAAAGCAGAACGACGTCATCGACCGCCTGCGGGCGCGCGTCGAGCACAACGTGAAGATGGCGACGCACCTGATCGCGAGCGATGGCCGCATCGTCGTCCAGGGTGACCTCGACCAGATCACGATCAAAGACGGCGTCAAGGCGGTCGTGAAATTCGGCGGCTCTCAGCCGAACCTGCACGAGCTCTACGAAGCCAGCGGGAAAACCGTTCTGGTCGTCGTCGCAAACCCGGGCGAGCACACCGGCGGCATGGACGAGATCCGCGGCGAATCGGATCAGCGCGGTTTCGACCTCGGCCGCGAGTACACCAACCAGGACGGCGACGGCATGGACGGCGACAAGCCCGATAGCGACGTCGTCGACGCCGAGTTCCGCGAGGTGCCGAAGCTCGGCGACGGCCCGACCCAGGCGCAGCTCGACGAACAGCATCAGGCTGGCCGGCAGGCGGCCGCCGAAGGCAAGCCCGAGAGCGAATGCCCCGTGATGGCCGGCGAGCTGTGCATCGCCTGGGTGAAGGGCTGGAAGGAGTGGCACGAGGAACAAGCCGCGTCCGGCAACGAGGATCCGCTGTACGCCCAAGTCGAAGCGTTCGTGATCGAGCAGCAGAAGGTCACGATCTCGAGCGTCCAGCGCCAGTTCAAGATCAGCTACAACCGCGCCGCGCGCCTGGTCGAGCTGCTCGAAACCAAGGGCGTCGTCAGTGCGATGGATTCGGACGGCGGCCGCACGGTACTGCGGCCGCGTGGACCCCAAGGAGAAGCAGCGTGAAAATCACCGACATCTACGTCGCGAACGTGCTCGGTATCCGCACGGCGGATATCCGGCTCGCGAAGCCCGTCACCCTCTTCACCGGCCCGAACGGCGCCGGCAAGAGCAGCCTGCAGGAAGCCGTGCGCATGGCGCTCACCGGTGATACCGTGCGCGTTGCGCTGAAGAAGGAATACGGCTCGCTCGTCACCGAGGGAGCCGACGGCGGCCAGATCGTGGTCGCGTGCGGCGAGCAGGCGAACAGCGTCATGCTGCCGTCCGGCAAGCTGAAGCGCGAGCTCGCCGAGGATCCACGCCTTCCGCTGGTGCTCGACGCGCAGCGGTTCGCGCACCTCGGCGCCGCCGAGCGTCGTGCGTTCCTGTACGACCTGATGGGCGTAAAAATCGGCGTCGACGAAATGCGCGCCCGGCTGCTGGACAAGCTCAGGCTGCGCGCCGAGGCGGTACCAGCGCCGGCCGCCGCACGGCTCGCAGCGATCACGCCGATGTTGCGCGCCGGCTTCGAAGCGGCGCAGAAGGAAGCCACCGACCGCGCGCGCGGCGCGAAGCAGTCGTGGCGCAACGCGACCGGCGAGACGTACGGCAGCCAGAAGGGAGCGACCTGGCGCCCGGCACTGGTCGAATTCGACGAGGCAGCATTGCGGAAGCTCACGGGCGACCGCGCGGCGCTCGACGACCGGATTGGCGAACTGCAGCAGCAGATCGGCGCGGCCGACGCGGCGGACACCGCGGCACGTACGCGCGCATCGAAAATCGCCGATCTGCGCACGCGCGCCGCCGGTTACGCGAAGGCGGTCGAGCTCGCGCAGATCGCCGACGAGCAGGTTGCAGAATTCCTGCCCAAGGTCGAAGCGCTTCGAGTGCGCGCCGGCGCGGCACCGGCCGGCACCGAATGTTCGTGCCCCGAGTGCGGCGCCCTCCTGCGCTACCTCAACGGCGTCCTGTCGGCGGCGGCCACAGCCGGTGCGCGCGACGCTGAGGCGGCCGCGAAGCTGCCCGAGTACGAGCAGGGCCTGAAGACGCTGCAAAACGCGGCCGCGAATCGCAAACGCGACGTCGAAGCGGCAGATGCGGCCGCGACGCAGCTGCGCGCACTCGAAGACGACGCGGAGGACAGCGGCGCGGCCGCCGCACGCGAGAGCGGCGACGCCGCGCGTTCGGAGCTGGCCGACCTCCAGCGCCGCCGCAAGCAGCTCGACACCGACATCGCGACGCTCCGCGAAATCGAACGGCGCGCCGCCGGCGCGGCCGATCTGGCGAAGCAGGCCGCGGCGCTGCACGACGACGTCGCTGCGTACGAGGCGATCGCCGACGCCCTCGCGCCGAACGGCATCCCGGCCGACCTGCTCAGCGAAGCGCTCACGCCGATGAACGAGCGCCTGACCGACCTCGCCAAGATGTCCGAATGGGCCGACGTGACGATCACGCCCGAGATGGAAGTCCTCGCCGACGGCCGCGCGTACGCCCTGCTGTCCGAATCGGAGCGCTGGCGCGTCGACGCGCACATCGCTGCGGCGATCAGCCACTTCTCGGGCCTGAAGCTGCTCGTGCTCGATCGCGCCGACGTCCTGGTCGGCCCGGAGCGCGACCGACTGCTCTACTGGCTCGACGATCTCGCGTACAGCGACCAGATCGACACGGCGCTCGTGTTCATGAGCCTGAAAACGCCGCCCGGCGGCCTGCCCGAAGCCATCGAAGCTTTCTGGGTCGAGGACGGTCAGGTCGCGCCGGCCGCGCAGCACGCAATACGGGAGGCAGCGTGAGAGAGGACATCGAGAAGTATCTCGCCGAGACGTCGGAAGCCACCGCGAAGGCCGTGGCGACCGGAACCGGGCTCCCGCAGCTCGACGTCACGAAGGAGCTGAACCGCATGCTCGGCGAGGCGATCGTCGAGCGTGAGAAGCGTGCCGGCGGCGGCAACGAGTACGTGTACTGGCTCGCGCGCGCAGCGAAGCCGGCCACGCCGACCAGCGACTCACCGGCCGCCGCCGCAGCGCCGAAGCTGGTATCGGTCGGCCTGGTCGAGAGGTCTCTGGATCCGAACGCCCGCGTCATCGACGTCGCGCAGATCATCGAAGGCCTGCGCGCCGAAGTCGAGCGCCTCACCGCCGAGCGCGACGCCGCGCAGCAAAAAGCCGACACCTGGCGTGCGAATACCGCGGCGCTCGAGGCGCGCATCGACGAGCTGACACTCGGCCCGGTCGGCGCACGCGCGCCGCTGTTCGTGACGGTCGGCAGGTATTGCAAGCCGAAACGTCACACGTCGCTCGAGAAAGCCCAGCGACGTGGCAGCGCACTCGTGCGCAGCGAGAAGGAATCCGAGGTGCTTGTGCTCGAACCGGTCGGCCGGATCGTGCGCGGTACCGAATGGATGCCCCGCTGATCCTGTGGCTCAAGAGCCTTGGCGTGCTTGTCGTAGCGCTCCTAGCCCACGCGACCACCCAGGAATGGAATGAATCCGCGGACTGCATAAGCATCGACTGCCCAGCGGCGGATTCAAAGATGCATTCGGCGCTTATCAGTGAAATGTCCAGGGCAAACTTCTTCGACGCGATTCCACATATGAGTGCTGATATGTGCGCAGCGGTCGTGGAATTTAGCGAAGTCTCGCCTATGTTTCAAAACAAACTCATCGCCTTTTAGATGACCATCTTCTTCGAAGATACGCGAACAAAATGTCGCTGTTCTGCGCAGTTCCAACAGCATTTCCATCTCCCCAAGTGTTACCACATTAATAACGGGTAACGACGCAACAAGCTCGGCGATCGAACGAAATTCGCCGGCCGCGTCGGGATAGATGGTCCGCTCGCACAAATTCGACTTCTCGAAGTTCGTCAATATGCACATTTGCTCGAGCTCTGCCGCGATGTGGTGCAACGCCAGCAAATCCGCCGCCTGGATAACTGATTCTTCACGAGCTTTGCGCTTCTGATCCGCGAGGATCGTATATCGCGCAACTCCGAAGGCCGCAATTACCGCGAAGATTCCGCCAACCGCCTGCACCCATGCGGCCCAGCTGGCAGCGTCCAAACGCTTCCAGTCGACTACGTTGTATCCGGCTATGCCGACCATCGCACACATCACAACCACCGCGTACTTAAACAGACCGCGTTCCATCGCACCCCCGTTTGTTTTGGTGCGAATCGTAGCATTTGGACTGCATGCATATCGGCGGCGCCCGGCTACCCATTGTCGCCTGCCTTGCAGGGGCTATCGCCGCACTGCAAGCCAAGAATCCGCGCGAATCGAGCGCACGCCGCTCCCTCGTGTCAGTGAGTTAGACCTGTCAGGCAAAGCGATTCATCACAAACCAGGCGGCCGCACCACCCGCGACCTCTGACCAGAATTTGACCTTCAAGGCGTTGTAAACGATGTCACTGTCATACCGAAGCATTTGCATCTCAAGTTGCTTCTCGAAACCGCCCCAATGCCACTGTGCAAAGTGATAGAGCTCCGGAGACAAGACAAGCACGAACGCGACCGCGAGAGCCACCGGGACCTTCCACTCGTCATACGTCAGGTTGGCAGTGATCAGCCATACCGGGATAAACGCGAGTCCGTACACGAAAAATCCCGTCATCGCTACGTCTGTGTACATCGACAAGAGCTCGAAGAAATTCACATCACCTCCGCCAAATCCGGCATATCGGCTGCATTTCAATATTCTTTAGACAAATAGAGTACCCAATCTATTCCCTTCTCAGCCGCGCAAATTCCGTTGCCTCGGATGCGCGGCTTTTTTGTGGGCGGCCAGCAAGGCGCCCATTTTTTTCATTCCGACATCTATGAACGTTCAGCGCGTCTACAACAGCTTCGGTTTCTGCTGCGGCCTCGGCGGCGGTGCAAAGGGATTCACCAAAGCAACTTCTCGCGTCGGCAACATGACCGCGACGTGGCGGTGCATCGGCGGCATCGACAACGATCCGGCGGCCGCGCGCGACTTCGAAACGCTGGTCGGCACGCCGTGCACGGTCATGGACCTGTTCACGCGCGAGCAGTACACCGCGTTTCACGGCGTCGAGCCGCCGGCCGGCTGGCGCGAGGCCACGCCCGAAGACGTGCGGCGCGCCGCCGGCTACCAGCATCCGCACTGCGTGTTCATCTCGTCGCCGTGCAAGGGCGCGTCCGGCTTGCTGTCGGAGACGCTCAGCCGCACGCCGAAGTACCAGGCACTCAACGAGCTGACGCTGCGCTGCGTCTGGCTGATGTGCGAGGCATGGAAGGACGACCCGGTCGAGCTGATCGTGTTCGAGAACGTGCCCCGGCTCGCGACGCGCGGCCGCCACCTGCTCGACCAGATCGGCCAGCTGTTCCAGCACTACGGCTATGCCAAGAACGAGACGACGCACGACTGCGGCGTGATCGCCGGCCTCGCGCAGAGCCGCAAGCGATTCCTGCTCGTCGCGCGGCACACGGAGAAAGTGCCGGCATGCTTGTACGAGCCGCCCGTCAAGCGCCTGCAGGGCGTCGGCACGCTGCTCGGCCGCATGCCCCTGCCGGGCGACGTCGAGGCCGCCGGCCCGATGCACCGCGTGCCGTCGCTGCAGTGGAAAACGTGGGTGCGCCTCGCGTTCGTCGAGGCGGGCAGCGACTGGCGCAGCTTGAACAAGCTCGCGGTCGAGAACGGCCACCTGCGCGACTACCTGATCGTGCCCGAGCGCCGCGGCGGCCACCTTGGGGTCGTCGACTGGGACGAGCCGGCCGGGACCGTTGCTGGCGAGTCGCTGCCGACGAATGGCGCCTTCAGCGTCGCCGATCCGCGCGGCCCGGCCGACGCCGCGCAATACCAGCAGTACGGCGTACTCGACTGGAACGACCACGCCGGCACGATCACCGGCCAGAAGTCGCCCGGGCAAGGCACCTTCAGCGTCGCGGACCCGCGTCATCAGGGCCCGGCAAAGCACAACAATGAATTCCGGATCGTGCCGTGGCTCGACGCCGCCGGCGCGGTCACCAGCGCGCACGGCACCGGCCAGTGCGTGCAGGATCCTCGTCCGCCGGCCGGGCCGCTGTTCAGCAAGTACAAGGTGACGGAATGGGCCGGCCATGCCGGCACGGTAATCGGCGGGGACGACCAGGGCGCATACTCGGTCGCCGATCCGCGTGCAAGCACCGGCTTCGAAGGCGCGGGCAAGTACCGCGTGACCGGCTTCGACGAGTCGGCCGGCACCGTCATCGCACGCAGCGACAGCGGCCAAGGCGCATTCGCGGTTGCCGACCCGCGCCCGGGTATGCGCCGCGAGCGCGGCGACGCGTACCTGACCGGCGGCCACTACGGCGTCGTCGGCTGGGACCAGCACAGCGGCGCGGTGTCGGCGGCCGCCGGCCACGACAACGGCCGCTGGTCCGTCGCCGATCCGCGCATGCCCGCGGCGAACGAGAAGACCGTCGCCGTGATCCGCGCGCTCGATGGCACGTGGCACCGGCCGTTCACAACGCTCGAGCTGGCCGTCCTGCAATCGCTCATCGAGCCGGAGGAGTATCTCGAACTCGACGGACTTTCCGACCAGGCGTGGCGCGAGCGCATCGGTAATGCCGTGCCGCCCGACGCCGCGCAGGCGATCGCCGAAGCGATGGGCACCACGCTGCTGCTCGCCGAATCCGGCGAGACGTTCCAGCTTTCGTCGACACCAGTCTGGGTGCGCCCGGTCGCCATCGCGCTGACCGTCGCGCCGCAGACCTTCTAGAACGGAGGCACCTGATGCCCTGCACCCCGTTTCGCCTTCCCGGCGGCATCTCCGGAATCATCTGCACGCGCGGTCGTAAGCGCTCTCACCGCTGCTCGGTCGACGGCTGCAACGCGCCGAGCAGCTTCCAATGCGATTACCAGACGAAGCCAGGTAAGACGTGCGATCGGCACCTGTGCGCGGTCCATGCGCATCTGGTCGGAGCTGATACCCACTTCTGCCCTACGCATCTCTCGGAGTCGAGCGGCAAAAAGCAGGGCGACCTATTCGCATAAGTGACACTCAATCGGGCGGCCCAAGCAAGACGTCAATCGCAGCCTGCCCCGCGATCTCAGCGACGAGATATGCCCAGCGTCGGGTGAACGGGCCATTTCGAATCTGTATTCGGTGTCCGCGCGCTCCAAGGATACCGAGATTGTCATGCCCTTTTATCTGGAACGTGACGTCATACATGTCCTGAGCGGACGGGGTCAGTTGCACATCAATTTCGAAACCGCGGTACTCGATTGTCCGCTGCATGACTACCTCCGCTATTCGAGTTAGAGGCTAGCACGAATACAAAACAAGCGTTCCGACGTCCAGAGGACCACACCATGACCACCGAAAATAGCCGCGCTGATGCGCTGACGCCTGACGAGCGCGAAGTACTCGAACACGCAGCTGGCTTCCTGCATACGAAAGCAGCAACGGCACTCCGGAAGATTCTCGCCGCACCCCCTGCCTTGCATCCCGCAGCAGCGCCGATCCCATACGACGGGTTGACCGAGGAATTTGTCGACGAGGTCGCGCGCCTCTGTAACGATGCACCCGGTAGCAGGAACGCCGTTTATGCCGCGCTTGTCAACTGCAATGCGGTAATCGTGCCGCAGGGTAAAACCGCACCTTCGCCGGCGGACGAGCGAGCGGCGTTCGAGGCGTGGTATCGCCGCGAGTTCTCGACATCCTATCCGGGTCGCGACATGGACCGCGTCCTTGAATGCACGGAAAACGACCCGTATAACCCGTGGCGGCGCTACTGGGTGGGTTGGCAAGCCCGCGCCGCCTCAGCCAAGGAGACGGCGGCGGAAGGGGCGGCGTTCCAGGCGCGCGTGCAACCGTGGATGCTGGCCTGCTTCGGCGCCGAGATCTCGGCCGATGTGCTGGAGCGCAATCACCGATTCTTCGAAGAGGCCGGCGAACTCGTGCAGGCATGCGGCATGACGCGCGAGGAAGCGCATGCACTGGTCGACTACACCTGGTCACGGCCGGTCGGCGAGCCGCCGCAGGAAGTCGGCGGCGTCATGGTCACGCTCGCCGCGCTCTGCCTTGCGAACGGACTGGACATGCACGCGGCCGGCGAAACGGAACTGGCGCGCATCAACGTGCCCGAGACGATCGCGAAGATCCGCGCGAAGCAGGCGGCGAAGCCGAAGCACTCGCCGCTTCCCGAAGCAATCCGCTCGCCCGCTATGGCGGCGGAAGCGGTGGCGCGAGTCGAAGAGACCTCCGTCGGACCGAAACTGTTCGTGAACGACGTGTTGGTGTACTGGTGGCTCGGTTGCATGCATGACGAAAAAGTCAAAGAAATCGCGCGAAAGATCAATGCCGCCGCGCAGCCCGCGCAGGCATCGTACGACGGCAACCACGTCGAGAACCACTGCCCCGAGTGCAGCCAGTACGAAAGCGAGTGCGAGTGCGCTCAGGCAGACGCTCGGGTCGGGCTGACGGACGAACGCATTCTCGAAGAGTTCGTCCGCAAGGGCTTCAATGTCTATGACCTCGACGGCGTTGCCATCAGGCCGCTCGGCCGTGCCTCAATCGAGGTTGTCCGCGCCCTTCTCCAAGGAGCCAACCATGCCGAATGACAACGTGCTGACGGACAATTTCCGCGGCGACAATGCGCAGCTCGTCCGCAGCATCGAAGCGCTGCTTGAACTCGACGCAGAAGGCGCACTGGTTCCGCATGGTGTCGGCGGCCACGCACGCGCCCTTCTCTCGGCCGCAGCAATACGTCTCGCCGCCCATCCGGGCCAGCCGGAGCCGCGCGCCGAGGTGACGGACGAGGACATCATCACCGCATGCGATGCGCACGGAATCACTCTCCCTGTTGAGGCGCTCGAAGCAGCAACCGCGCTCGTCAATCACTTCGGCGCGCGCGCAGGAGGTGCGTGATGCGTACGACCTTCGAATTCACTCGCGGCTATGCCGCTGGCCGCGCGAAGGAACGAGCGATCGTCGCCGAACGCGATGCCGATGCGCATCAGGCGCTGGCGATGGTCCTGCGACTCGGGCGCGCCATCGAATCCAGCAGTCAGGAAAAGATCGTCGGCCTCACCAGCCCGGAGCGCGAGATCGTCGACTTCTACCGCGCGCATACGGCCCGCACCGGAGACGCCGCATGCTGACCGACGTCGAAGTGTTCGCGATCCGCGCGGCCGGGCTGCCCGCAGACCTACGCGAGAAGTTGTATCCGGAGCTGGCGCCGCGCTGCTCGGCCTGCGACGGAACGGGGGACGTCCACGACGCGACCGGCGAGTGGCGCGGCGTGTGCACCGCCTGCACCGAGTCAGGAGACCCATCATGAGCAAGTACGAGAAGCTCGACGCGCTGATCCTCGCGTCGATCGATGAATTTCCGAAGAAATTCGCAGCCGTCAACACCGGCGCAGTGCGTGAAGAAAGCGAGCGACTCGCGCGAGAAGAATGTCGGCCGAACACGTTCGGCGAAGTCGTGGGCTGGCGCATCGTCGACCGGCGGCTTCAGGCCGTGCGCAAGACCGGGACGATCCGCTCGACGTCGAAAGGATGGGTGCGAGCGTGACGATCGCAAGCGACACGCTGCCGGAGACGGAGCCGATAGCTACTATCGGTTGATATTGCGGATGATGTTTCGCCCAAGCTCAACACCTGCTAGCTTCGCCTCTTGCGCAGTGGCGTATGAATTGTCTGAATCATCCCGCCGCGGAAGCACCGGTTCTCCGTCTCTGTAGATCTGCACGCTCAGAACCCAAGAGCTATCAGGCGCCGGCTGCTCGCAATCGACGACAATTTGATAGCCATCGAACTCGTCAATGAAGTGCTCAATACCTCTGCGCATCTTGAACCCCACGAAACTGATTGATTTTTGCGCGAGTGCTCACGGCACTTAAGCGTACCGCGTCAGCCACTCTTCGGAAAACTGCTTCGCATAGGCGACTGCTTCGGCCTCGGTGTCGAATTCGCCGAGTTTCCGAAATGCCGCCTCGCGGCTGAATCCCACCTTCGTCACTTCGACCTGCGCGGCGAACTTGCCGTCGTCGGTCGGGCGTGGCGTGCAATTCATCTCGTACCCACGCATCAGGAAAACCGTCTTCATCTGGTGCTCGCTGGAAAAATCCAAGGAATCGTAGCATGAGCGAGAAGAGCAGAATCGAATGGACCGATTCGACATTCAATCCGTGGGAGGGCTGTGCGAAGGTCGGCCCTGGCTGTGACCACTGCTACGCCGAGTCGCGCAACGCGCGTTTCGCGGGCGGCACAGCCGTAAACTGGGGCCACGGCGCGCCGCGGCGCCGCACGTCGCCCGCGAACTGGCGGAAGCCGCTCGCCTGGGAAGCGGCGCATGCCGAGTTCTTCGCCGCGCACGGCCGGCGCCAGCGCGTGTTCTGCGCGTCGCTCGCCGATGTATTCGATAACGCGGTGGATCCGAGCTGGCGCGAAGACCTGTTCGCCTTGATTCGCTGCACGCCGAACCTGGACTGGTTGCTGCTGACCAAGCGCATCGGCAATGTGCCGGCGATGGTGTCGATCATTTCCGGCTGGCTGCCAGATAACGTCTGGCTTGGCGCAACGATCGTCAACCAGGCCGAGGCCGATCGCGACATCCCGAAGCTGCTCGCGGTACCGGCGCACGTGCGCTTCCTCTCGATGGAGCCGCTGCTCGGGCCGGTCACCATCCGAAGTTGGTTGACGCCGCATTGCGAGCGCCACCCTGGTCCGCTGGAGTCTGACGGGAAGTGTGAGGTTTGTGAGGGCCGGGGCATATGGGGGATCGCCGACGACGCAGAGCTGCAGGAGCACGAGAGGGCACCTATCCGCGAGGGAGTGGACTGGGTCATCGCCGGCGGTGAAAGCGGCCCCAACGCGAGGCCGATGCATCCCGACTGGGCCCTTTCGCTGCGCGACCAGTGCGCGGCCTACGGCGTGCCGTTCCTGTTCAAGCAATGGGGCGAATGGCGCGAGCCGGCCGCCGGCGAACGCTACAACACGACGATGGGTCGCGCGCAGCGCGTGCCGGCATTCATCGTCTCGAAGACCGGCACTGTTCATTGCTTCGAGAACGACCAGACGCGCGATGGCGGCCGCACGATGCTGCGTGTCGGCAAGCGCGCCGCCGGCCGGCTGCTCGACGGCCGCACGCACGACGAATTCCCGGAGGCACGATGAAAGAACGCCCTATCCTGTTCAGCGGCCCGATGGTGCGCGCAATACTCGAAGGCCGGAAGACGCAAACCCGCCGCATCATCAAACTGCCGCACCATAACCCGCTCGGTGTGTGGGAACCGACGACCGCCGGCGGCGGCTCGGTGAAATATGCCGGCGGAACGCCCGCGCCGGAGCTGGCCGCGATCTGGCACACACGCACCGGTGAATGTTACGTCTGCCCGCATGGCGACGTCGGTGACCGTCTGTGGGTGCGCGAAACGCATGAGGTGCGCCGCATCGGCACCGAGACGTTCGAAGGCAGCCGACCGACACGCCGCTATGCCGGAATCGCGTACCAGGCCGACGACGGCCGCGCCGAAGTCGACATCGACCTCAACACGTTCCAGGCGCTCGACGCCAAGGAATCGCGCGGCTGGACGCCGTCCATCCACATGCCGCGCTGGGCGTCGCGCATCACGCTCGAGATCACCGGCGTGCGCGCCGAGCGCCTCCAGAGCATCAGCGAATCGGACGCGCGCGACGAAGGCGTGACGATCGCCGACCACCACATGCGCGGCTACAGTGCCGGCGCGTTCCGGCCGCCGAGCATCCGCGCATTCCACGACCTGTGGGACAGCCTGAATGCCGCGCGCGGGCACGGCTGGGACACGAACCCATGGGTATGGGTCGTGGCATTTCGAAGGATCAAATCATGAGCCTCTATCTCACCATGCTGGAGCTTGCTGAGCTGGTCGGCTGCAAGCCGCGCAGCCATGCCTGCATGAAGCGCTGGCTCGAGCGCAATCACTGGCCGTTCGCCGTCAACATCGCCGGCGTGCCGCTCGTCGCGCGCGAGTACTACGACGCGCGCATGAACGGCACCGCACCCGCAACGCCCGCGCGCCGGCACCGCGCCGCCGCATCGGAAGAACCCAACTTCGCCGCGCTGTGATCATGATCGGACGACGCAAACGGCCGGATGGGTTGCCCTTCCGGCTCTACGCCCATTACGGGAAACACAAGGTCAGCTTCGGCTACAAGCTGCCAAATGGCAGATGGGCATTCCGCCTGTCGGCCCCGGCCCACAACAAGGAAGCTCTCGCCGAGATCCGCAAGCAGGCGATCGAGCGCGCGGAGGCGCTGAACGGGAACGCGATCGAGCCGGGAACGGTCGAGGCACTCGTCGCGCGGTACTTCGAGTGGCAGGACGGCCTGCCGCACACCGACGAGCGGCGCAAGGCCCAGTCCACGCTCGACGAGAACCGCGTCGAGTCGAAGCGCCTGGTCAAGGTCTTCGGGAAGATGGCGCCGGCGGCCATCAAGCCGAAGCACGTCTACGGCTACCTCGACAAGCGGGCGCAGCTCGGCGCTCCAGCGAAGGCGAACAAGGAAATCGCCCTGCTGTCCGCGGTGCTCGAGTATGGCCGGCGCCGCGGCGAGCTCGAAACGAACCCATGCCGCGGCATCGAGTACAACCCGACGCGGCCGCGCCAGCGGTATGTGACGCAGGATGAAATCGATCTCGCGGTCGAGGTCGCGCGGTCACGGCGAAGCGTCGGCGACCAGCATCCCAGCTCGGCATACCTGATTCTCGCGCTGTGCGTTCAGGCCGCGTATCTGACCGTCAGCCGGCCGACCGAGATGCGGGAACTACACCGCCAGAGCATCAAACCAGAAGGCGTCGAGGTGCCGATCGGGAAACGGAAGGCCGGCGAGCAGCAGCGTGTGAAGCTCGTGCTGTGGTCGCCCGAACTGAAGGCCGTAATCGAGGAGGCGCTCGCGCTCCAGCGCACGTCGAGCGTGCACGTGTTCGGAAATACCGCCGGCCAGGTGTACACGCGCAGCGGATGGAACACGAACTGGTCGCGGCTGATGGGCTATTGCGAGAAGGAAGCGAAGGCGCGCGGCGTGCCGTTCGAGCGGTTCGCGCTGAGGGACATGCGGCCGGCCGCCGTGACCGATCGCCAGGAGGAAGGGGACGATCGGATTATCGACGCGACGGGTCATGCCGATGAACGCATGGTTCGAAAGACTTACGATCGGCGCCGGCAGAGGAAGGTACGTGCTACGCGATAGCCATGGAGCCGGCTGCCCGTGCCAATATTACTTCACACCTGCTTGATAATTGCGCACCAACTGAAGCATTTCGTTGAGCTTCCGCTGGATGGTTTCTGCCGCTTTCGCGTGTGCCTCAACTGGACCGCCAGCGGCGTTCATCTGGGCGTTCCGGTTGGCCGCACAGTACGTAATGATTGCGTCCTCAACGTCATCGAAATGCGCGCTTACGTCATCGTAGAGTTCTGTTTTCAGCAGACCGAGAGCGAACAGATTCGTCGAATGTAATGCGTGATCCTTCTGATACTTCTGCAGGTAAGTATCGATGTCCAACACTGAATAGTTGGACGCGCAACAATCCGGCGGCAACCCTGCGACGCTCTCCAGTAGAAATTTCACCACTGGCTCGATCGCGATCGGACTCACTACCTTGCGCAGCCAGTAGTCGTCGGTAATGGACTGACGCCGAACCTTTGCATCCTTTCGGAAGGTATAGACCCCCAGGCCGCCGGATAGCAAAAAGGCGAGCGTAGAGACAAGCATGGGATACCACTTGTCGATCGACAACCCGGAATTCGCACGCGCATCGCTCGCCGCCTTCTCGGCAGAAGCAATCGTTTGAAGCGAGTCAGCAATGCGGCTGGCAACTGGATCGCTGACGGCAGCCGATGCTTCGCTGGCTACCCCCGCTTGAGTCGCACTGGTGCGCGCCCGATGTGATCCCGTGTGATGATGGCTCGCTGCAAGAACTGTCGGTGCCTGCGTGATACAGATGACACAGGCGGCAACAAACGCAACCCGCGGCATCCTCAGGTGTTCAGTTCGCTTCGTCAAAGAGGCTCTTTTTCTGAAGTGCTCGTGCAACGCACGCGTCGACGACGTCGCGGAACAACGTCGAAGCGTTGAAGTGGTACTTGTCGTAGAAAGCCTCGCGGCTGCCCAAGCGAACCACGCTCCTCCCGAACAGCCCGAGAATGAACGAACTGCTGATGGAATACGTAGATTCCGGGATGTTTACCTCGACGACGGCGTCAGCTCGATCCATGTCGTCGACGTGCAGCTCCCTGCGAAGCTGTTCCCCGCGCGGTCTGCCGGTGAACACCGGCCCTTGTAATGCTCCGAAGTCAATCACCATTGGCTTGCTCATTTGACTTCCCTCCCAAAGCGACGGTACTTCCAGCACTAAGGGGAAAGCGAATGCTTATGACGGTGCCTGGAAAGGCGAGCGACCCGAGCGACCTTACGTACGCTGGGTCGGGACGCTTATGCAACGTATTTTCAGCGTTGAACGCGATCACTTTACCACGACCGGGCGACTCTTTGAGTCGATACTTCCCGTCGAACAGTAGGTATGTGCTGCCCGACAGGATACACATTCGGGCCCCATTTCCGCCATCCGACGCGCATTCCTCGCACATTTTCTGAAAAAACTCGATCAATTCCACGGTACCTTGCCCGCGGGTGTCGAACTCGTCGCGATTCTTGCTGCTTACATTTGCTTGCATTGCAATCACAGTAAGCAAGTCTCGGGCCCGCCACTTGCGGTCGAACAACTTCGGCCCCTGGTGCAGCCACAAGAACGGCTGAATCTGGCGCCACGTATAGCTCTGCCGATCCAACGCATTCATCGTATCAGCAATCGACGAGCCAAAATTGAAGATCGCGATCTCACAGGTCGGACGTGGGAGCTTGTTGTCTAGATACCCGACAATCGTCCAATCGACGAACCCTGCATGATCCTCGGCATTGCCGAGGATCTCTCCGATATATGCCCCAAGCACCTGCCGAGCCACCCGCGTAAGCTGGCGATTGTTGTCCTGCAAGCAACTGTTGATATGATCGACGAATCCGGATGCCGCACGTGACTTAACGTCGGCCTCAGCTACATCAGACGGCATATCGTAGTGCCGCTTTCGCCTCTCAAAGACGCGGATACCCTCTTGCTCGTGTTCGTCAGCAATTTCATGACGGACGTCCAAGTGCTTCACGATGCCAAGCGATTTGATGAATCGCTTGACTGACACGTCATTAGGATAGCGTCCGGAAAAGCGAAGCATCGCGCCGCTCTGCCTGGCCTCAAGCTTCATTTCGCTTGCGATCATATCCAGCAGTGAGTTGGCGGCTAGGTCGTAGATTTTCAAGCGGCTCTGATCGAACTGAAGCCGACGCACCCGGTACAACCGGGTCACCTTGGCGAATCCCAAAATCAGCTTAAGCGCTGACTCAGGATCGTCCAAGATTGAAAAGACCTCAGGAATTTCAAGAGCCGTGCGGCGCCGATCATACTTCACAGTCGGCTTAAACGCGTCTGCCATCATCCTAATGATTCGGCTGCTGTCGCCGAACCGCAAGGCACGGAGCCGTCTGGCCTCGACCACCTTTCTTTGGCGCTTCGTTTCGCGCCAGCGCCTGCGCTCCGCCTTTCGTAGACGCTTTTCTGACAGCAGTTGATCAACTTCTAAGGTAAGCGCCACACTTCCCCCGATCTCTTTTTTTGGTTTTGCTTTGTCTCACTGACTCTGAGAACAACTGCCTTAGCGTTTGCCGATCCAGAATGCAATAAAGCCCGCTACAAGGCGGGCTTTATTTTCACTCATCTTCCAAGTTTTGGAATTTCATCTTCCAAAACTTGTAACACGTCAGCTTGTTTCTGCTGCAAGTGCTTGAATTTGTTGGGGTGGCTGATGGGACTCGAACCCACGACGACAGGAATCACAATCCTGGACTCTACCAACTGAGCTACAGCCACCACTGATACTGCTTGCTTCGTTTCGCTGTTTTGTTTCAGCAGCGAAGAACAAGATTATACGAACACTTTTGAATCTTGCAAAGCCTTTTTTTCAAAAAATTCTTCGGCCTCGTTCAGATACGCGCGAGCCTCGTCGAACACGGCCAGATCGCCGCGTGCGAGCTTCTTGTTGTCGGACAGCACGCGACGCCAGCCACGTGCGCCCGGCATCCCGCGATACAGCCCGAGTGCATGCCGCACGATCGCGCCGAGGTAGGTTCCGCGCTTCAGTTCAGCCGCGCAGTATTCGATCAGTTGCGCTTCGGCCTCTTCGCGCGTCGGCACCGCTGCGGTCGACCCGTAGAAGCGCGCATCGACCTCCGCCAACACGTACGGGTTGTGATACGCCTCGCGCCCGAGCATCACGCCGTCGACGTGCTCGAGATGCTGCGCGACTTCGTCGAGCGTCGTGATACCGCCGTTGATCACGATCTCCAGCGACGGAAAATCGTGCTTCAACCGATACGCATAGTCGTACTTGAGCGGCGGGATCTCGCGATTCTCCTTCGGCGACAGCCCCTTCAGGATCGCGTTGCGGGCATGCACGACGAACGTTTCGCAACCCGCCTCGGCCACCGTGCCGACGAAGTCGCGCACGAACGCGTAATCCTCGACCGCATCGACACCGATCCGATGCTTGACCGTCACCGGCACCGACACCGCATCGCGCATCGCCCGCACACAGTCGGCGACGAGCTGCGGCTCGTTCATCAGACACGCACCGAACGCGCCGCGCTGCACGCGCTCGGACGGACACCCGCAATTCAGGTTGATTTCGTCGTAGCCCCACTGCTCGCCGAGTTTCGCCGCGCGCGCGAGGTCGTCCCGCTCGCTGCCGCCCAGTTGCAGCGCGACTGGCGATTCGCTTGGCGTGAACGCGAGATGCCGCTGGGCATCGCCGAACAGCAGCGCACCCGTCGTGATCATCTCCGTATACAGCCACGTATTGCGCGTCAGCGTGCGGTGGAACGAACGGCAATGGCGGTCCGTCCAGTCGAGCATTGGCGCGACGGATACACGGCGGGGAGGAAGCGAGGACGAAACGGACATGGATTCGGGTACAGGCCAGGCGGCACGGGAACAACCGGGTATTTTACCGTAATACCGGCCCTTCCCGCCCGACCCGCGCGCTATCGATCGCCCAGTTCCGCATCGACCGCCCGGCGCGCCTCGTCGAACACGCGCTCGATCACGCGCCGTTCGGTGAGCAGCATCCCGTCGATCTTGACCAGCCGCCAGTCGATCCGCACGGCATCGCCCTGCAGCACGCGATAGTGCGCATGCTCGCCGTCCCAGACCTGCTCGGTCTTCACCTCGATCTCGAAACCGCGGTACGGCTCGCTGAAATCGCCGAGGTCGCTGCCTCTCGGTTCCATCGCACGCTCCGTGGCGACGCGGCCAGGCCGCCTACGCGGCCGGCGCCGCGCGCTCAATCGTATTCGTCGGACAAAAATGACCGGCCATCGGCCGTCAGGTCGACCCGGTCGGCCGCCGCCTGATAGATCAGCCCGTCATTCAGCAACGCGTAGACGACGTCGTCGAATGCGGCGGGAACCGGCCGGCTATCGCCGAACTGGTCGATCCATTTCAGCGCCTCGATGGCTTCGGGGGAAAGGATGGGGGTCATGCGTTGGCCTCCGGCATCGGTGTCGTTCCATCCTAGCACTTCGTCCGGAAGTCGAATACCGAGGCAAACGCGCTGCGCGAATGCAATGCGGCGCCGCCGGGCACACTGCCCGCCGACGCCGCATGGGGGCGCGACCCGCGCGCTCAGAGACGCGCGATCGAGACTTCCGTGGACTTCACGAGCGCGACGACTTCGGCGCCGACCTTCAGTTCGAGTTCGTCCACCGAACGGGTGGTGATCACCGACGTGACGATGCCGAACGGCGTCTCGACGTCGACTTCGGAGACCACGGACCCGCGAATGATCTCCTTGACCTTGCCCTTGAACTGGTTTCGTACGTTGATTGCAGTGATGCTCATCGGGATGATCGCTCCGAAGAAAAAAGTCTCAGAACGGGCGGCCGGAGCCGCCCGGAATTAAACGGCCCAGCGGATCCGCCCGACCGGTCGAACCTTGTCTGCTTCATGCTTGGCGTCGTGATCGGCCGCGCCGGGGCCGCCGGCGAGCACGCGTTTCAGCACGCGATCCTCCAGCGCCGCGAAGGCGGCCGACGCGCGGGCACGCGGCCGGTCGAGCGGCACCGCCTGGTCGAGCGCCACGCGCCCCTGCTCGATCAACAGGATGCGGTCGCCGAGCGCGACGGCCTCCTGCACGTCGTGCGTGACGAGCAGCGCAGTGAACCGATGCTCGCGCCACAGGCGCTCGATCAGCGCATGCATCTCGATGCGGGTAAGCGCATCCAGCGCGCCAAGCGGCTCGTCGAGCAGCAGCAGTTGCGGCCGGTGCACGAGCGCGCGGGCCAGTGCGACGCGCTGCCGCTGGCCGCCCGACAGTTGCGCGGGCCAGTCGTTCGCGCGTTCCAGCAGCCCGACTTCGTCCAGCACCGCGCGGGCCTGGTCGCGCGCACCGCGGCCGAGACCCAGCATCACGTTCTGCAGCACGGTCTTCCACGGCAGCAGGCGCGCATCCTGGTACATGATCCGTGTATCGAGCACGCCGCCGCCCTCGCCGCGCGTCACGAGCGCGCCGCTGCTCGGCTGCTCCAGCCCCGCGACGAGACGCAGCAGCGTCGATTTCCCGCAGCCGCTGCGGCCGACGATCGCGACGAAGCTGCCGCGCGCGATGCCGAGCTCGACGTTGTCGAGCACCGTGCGCGCGCCGAAGCGCTTGCTGACGCCCGACAGCGTGACCGCGTCGTCGGGTGCCGTACCGCCCGCTCGCCGCCGCGCGAGCGGTACGACCGATGCGCTGCCATCATGTTCGAGGATCGCCGCGTCACGCGCATCGCTGTCCGCGACGCGGGCCTGCGCCAGTTCGGCCTCGAGGTCTGCGCCGGCGAGCGGGCCGTAGGCGGCCGCCGAAGTCGTCGCATTCATGCCTTTGCTCCTGATTGATAGGCGGGGTGCCAGCGCAGCGTCACGCGCTCGATCCATTTCGCCAGCACATCGGCCAGCTTGCCGAGCACCGCGTACAGCAGGATGCCGACCACCACCACGTCGGTTTGCAGGAATTCACGCGCGTTCATCGTCATGTAGCCGATGCCCGACTGCGCGGAGATCGTTTCCGCGACGATCAGCATCACCCACATCAGGCCGAGCGCGAAACGCACGCCGACGAGGATCGACGGCAATGCGCCGGGCAGGATCACGTCGCGGTACAGCGCGAAGCCGCGCACACCGTAGCTCTTCGCCATCTCGATCAGGTTCGCGTCGACCGAGCGAATCCCGTGATACGTATTGATGTAGACGGGAAAGAACACGCCAAGCGCGACGAGGAACAGCTTCGCCTTCTCGTCGATGCCGAACCACAGGATCACGAGCGGGATCATCGCGAGCGCCGGGATGTTGCGGATCATCTGGATCGTCGAGTCGAGCGCGACCTCGGCGGCCTTCGACAGCCCGGTCGCAAGCCCCAGCGCAAGGCCGACGCCACCGCCGATCGCGAAGCCGAACAGCGCGCGCCACGTGCTCACTTTCACGTTCGCCCACATTTCGCCCGACGTCACGAGCGACCAGGCGGCGCGCACGACGGCCACCGGCTCGGGCAGCACGCGGGTCGACAGCCAGCCGGTGCGCGCACCGACTTCCCACACCACCAGCAACGCGAGCGGCACGAGCCACGGCGCGACGCCGCGCCACGCGCGGGCGGCCACGGCAGCGCCCGTCGTCGACGTTTTCGTTGTCATCGCAAGCCTCCGTCGCTCAGCTCTGGCTCGTCTTCGGCAGATAGTTGTTGCCGACGATCTCGCCGAACGGCCCCGACAGCGGACCAGCCGCCTTCTTGACGCCCTCGCCCTTGATCAGCGGGAACACGAGTTCCGCGAAGCGATACGACTCCTCGAGGTGCGGATAGCCGGACAGGATGAACGTCTCGATGCCGAGATCCGCGTATTCGCGCATCCGTTCCGCGACCTGCTCGGGATTGCCGACGAGCGCCGTGCCGGCGCCGCCGCGCACGAGCCCCACGCCGGCCCACAGGTTCGGATACACCTCGAGCGCCTCGCGGCCGCCACGCTTGCCGCCGTGCAGCGCGGCCATCCGGCGCTGGCCTTCCGAATCCATGTTCGCGAACGCCTTCTGCGCCCGCGCGATCGTGTCGTCGTCGAGCCGGCTGATCAGCCGATCGGCGTCACGCCATGCCTCGTCCTCGGTCTCGCGCACGATCACGTGCAGGCGGATGCCGAACTTGATCTTGCGGCCGCGCGCGTCGGCACGGGCGCGGATGTCGGCGATCTTCTTCGCGACGGCCTCGGGCGGCTCGCCCCAGGTCAGATAGGTATCGATGTGATCGGCGGCGATCGCGTGAGCGGCCGGCGACGAGCCGCCGAACCACAGCGGCGGATGCGGATGCTGGACGGGCGGATAAAGCGCCTTGCCGCCTTTCGACTGCAGGTGCTTGCCGATGTAGTCGAACCCTTCGTTGTCGTGCGATGCGGCGAGCAGCCCGCGCCAGATGTTCAGGAAATCGTCGGTGATCTCGTAGCGCGTGTCGTGATCGGCGAAGAGGCCGTCACCCTCGAGCTCGGCCGCATCGCCACCCGTGACGACGTTGATCAGCAGGCGGCCGCCCGACAGACGGTCGAAGGTCGCGGCCATCCGCGCGGCGAGCCCCGGCGAAGCGATGCCGGGACGCACGGCGACCAGGAATTTCAGGCGCTGCGTCGCCGGAATGAGGCTCGATGCGACGACCCACGCATCCTCGCAGGAACGGCCGGTCGGCAGCAGCACGCCGTCGTAGCCGAGCGTATCCGCCGCCACGGCGACCTGCTTGAAGTAATCGTAGTCCGCGGCGCGCGCGCCTTCGGCCGTGCCGAGATAGCGGCTGTCGCCATGCGTGGGGATAAACCAGAACACATTCATCTGCTGCTCCTGCTTGACTGTCACTGCCGAAATTTGAAAAAAACGTCGCCCTGCTCGCGTCGCGGAGGAGCGGCGCATGCATGGTATGCATTCGAATCGGGATGGCTCGCCGGTCAGGCCGTGCAGCGGACGAGGACGCGATCGCACGGCTGTTTCTGAGGAATCAGTCTAGGGATCGGTACAGGGCTTTGGAACGATTTTTTTGAGCTTAGGTTTTCCGCTTTCGTGATTAGCACGACGCTGGAGCGAATATCGCCGCGGCCGGGCCCTATAATGGCGCACCTATCCGAATAACTCCGCGCATACGGCTTCGGCCGTGCGCGCCTGCGGTGCACTCATCGATGCAGAAAGTCATCCTGCCCTTCCTGTCCGGCTTCCTGGCCGCACTGTTCTTCCGCGAGGCCACGCTCGCCCTCCTCCACACGGCCGACCTGATCGCCGCAACCGGCTTCTCGACACAACCGTTCGCGCCGCTCGGCATTCCTGAATTTGTCGCGAATGCGCTGATCAGCGCGTGCTGCGCAATTCCGATGGCGTGGTTGTTGCGCGTGTCGCCGGAACGCGAAGCATCGTGGATCGGCGCGCTCGTGTTCGGCGGTATCGTGCTGACGGCCGCCCGCGTGTTCGCGATCGATCCGCTGCGCGGCATCTGGCCGTCGGGCAACATGATGCCCGTGCTCGCGGCCGGCTTCGCGGCGAACGCGGTATGGGGCTTCGGCGCGCTCGTGTTCATGCGCGCCTTCATGTCGGACGACGCGGGCGACGAGTAACGCCGGCGCGGGCGACGCGCCCTTCGGGCCCGGACCGGCCGACGTCCATGAAAAAGGCCGCGTGCATCGTACACGCGGCCTTTTCGTTTCTTCGCCGCGCATCGATCCTTCCGCGCGAATCAGCCTGATCGACGTCAGTCCTTCAACTGGCGCAGCGGATGCGTGTCGGGCGTCCACGGGCTGTCGAACATCGCGAGCACGTCGGCGCGCCCGACGTCGGCGGCCGACTTAAAGCGCCACACCGGCTGGTGATCCTTGTCGACGATCAGCGCGCGCACGCCTTCGATCACGTCGCCGCGTGCGAAGGTCGAGCGCGTGAGATCGAGATCGCGCCGCAGGCAATCGGCCATCGTCGCGCCGCGCGCGCGTTCGACGACTTCGAGCGACACGGCCATCGACAGCGGCGACAGCTGCTCGCGCATCGCGTGGGTCGCCTTCTCGACCCACCCGTCGACCGCCGCGCAATCCGGCTCGGCGTCGAGCGACGCGAGGATCGCGTTGAGGTCGGGCTGCGCGAAATGCCGGTCGATCCCGGTGCGCGCGTCGGCGAGCGCCGACGTGTCCGGCGTCGGCACGACCTTGTGCGCGGCGGCCGCGTCGGTCACGCACGCGACGGCCTGCGCACCGCTGTCGATGCGCGTGCCGCGCAGCGTGTCGAGCAGCGCCGGCAGCGCGGCATCGGGCAGATAGACGTCGGCGAGTTGCGCGTACAGCGCGCCGGCCGCGTCGAGCGTCGCGCCGGTCACCGCGAGATAGCGGCCGATCGCGCCGGGCGTGCGCGCGAGAAACCAGCTCATCCCGACGTCCGGAAACAGGCCGATGCGCGTTTCGGGCATCGCCATCTTCGTCGAGTCGGTCACGACGCGCAGGCCGCCCGTATGCCGCGCCGCCTGCGAAATCCCCATGCCGCCGCCCATCACGACGCCGTGCATCAGCGCGATGTACGGCTTCGGATACGTGAAGATCGCATGGTTCAGCGTGTACTCCTCGATGAAGAACGTGTCGACTGCATCGCGGTCGCCGCGCTGCCACGCGTCGTGGAAGAAGCGCACGTCGCCGCCCGCGCAGAATGCGCGCGGGTGCGGGCTGTGCACCACGACCGCGACGACGTCGGGATCCTCGCGCCACGCGTCGAGCGCCTGCTGCATCAGCCGGATCATGCCGACCGACAGCGCATTCAGCGCCTTCGGCCGGTTCAGTTCGAGAAAGCCGATGCGGTTCGCGACATACGCGCGCACGTCGGGCTGGGTGGATTCGGCGGCGGAAAGGGAATCGGTCATGAAGGTCATCCGGCAAACGGCGGTCGCACGCTCAGTGCGCCTGCATCTTCGAGAACAGGTTCAGCACGACGACGCCCGCGATGATCAGCCCGAGGCCGATCACCGCCGGCACGTCCGGCACCTGGCGATAGAGCAGCATCGCGACGAGCGTGATCAGCACGATGCCGGCACCCGACCAGACTGCATAGATGATGCCGACGGGCATCGTGCGCAACGTGAGCGACAGGCAGTAGAACGCGACGCCGTAACCGGCGACGACGAGCACGGACGGCCCCAAGCGCGTGAAGCCGTCCGCCGCGCGCAGCGCGGACGTGCCGATCACTTCCGCGACGATCGCGATCGCGAGCCATGCGTAACCGGGCAATTGCATCGCTCAGCTCCTTGCGAGGGCCAGTACCGCGTAGTCGTGACCGAGCTCCTCACACAGCGCCTCGACGACGAACTCGTGGTCCGCACGCTGCGGCAACCCGGACGCGGTGATCGAGCCGATCACGCCGGCACCGGCCACGGTCAGCGGAAACGAGCCGCCGTGCGACGCATACTCGGCGACCGGCATCCCGTGCTTGTCCGCGAGCGTCGCGCCAGCCTGCTGCATGCGCAGGCCGATCGCATACGAACTGCGGCGAAAATGCGCGACGACGTTGCGCTTGCGGCGCACCCAGTCGGCATTGTCGGGCGTGGCTCCAGCGAGCGCCGCATAGAACAGCGGCTGGCCGAACGTGACGATGTCGATCGCGATCGCATGGCCTCGCGACGTCGCGAGCGCATGCATCCGGTTGCCGAGCGCCCACGCGCGGGTCGGGTCGAAATGGGGAAACACGAGCGCCTGTTCCTGCGCGCCGATCGATTGCAGATCGTGAGCGATGTCCATGAATCCGTCGATGCAGTAATGAGAGTCGCAACGGCGCCGATGCGAGCGCGCAGGGCCGCTGCCGGGATGACGACACAAACCGCTCGATTCTAGCGCACGTGCCTTCCCGTACCGGCCCCACCCGCGCTCGTCATGCGATTGTCAGAAAACACTTGCACGCATTCGGGTTAGCCCATATAATTCATTTCTTCGACGGACGCGGGGTGGAGCAGTCTGGCAGCTCGTCGGGCTCATAACCCGAAGGTCGTAGGTTCAAATCCTACCCCCGCAACCAACCGTCCAGAATTTCGCAAAAAGCCCGGCTTCGCGCCGGGCTTTTTGTTTTTACGCGTCCGGGCGCCGCGCCCTCTTCGCTCGCGCGCCACCCGCGCACCCACCGTTTCGCACGACACGCCGCCCCATGCGCAGGCGTTCGAGAATGCCGCGGCCCGGTGATACACTCGCATCACCTCGTCCCTTCCATTCGACATGAAATTCTGCTCCGTCTGCGGTCACGAAGTCCTCGCGCGCATTCCTCCGGGTGACAACCGCGAGCGCTTCGTCTGCGATCACTGCGGCACGATCCACTATCAGAATCCGCGCAACGTCGTCGGCACGGTGCCGGTCTGGGGCGACCAGATCCTGCTGTGCCGCCGCGCGATCGAACCGCGCTACGGATTCTGGACGCTGCCGGCGGGCTTCATGGAAATGGGCGAGACGACCGCGGAAGCCGCCGCGCGCGAAACGCTCGAGGAAGCCGGCGCGCGCGTCGAGGTGCAGAACCTGTTCACGCTGCTCAACGTGCCGCACGTGCACCAGGTCCACCTGTTCTATCTTGCGCGGCTCACCGATCCGGGTTTCGAAGCCGGCGAGGAAAGCCTCGAAGTGAAACTGTTCGACGAAGCCGACATCCCGTGGGACGAGATCGCGTTCCCGACCGTCAGCCAGACCCTGCGCTTCTTCTTCGCGGATCGCGCCGCCGGCGACTACGGCGTGCACACCGGCGACATCTTCCGCTCGCTGCGCAACGGCTGAGCCCCGCACCCATGGTTCCCTGGCTCGGCCCGGACGATCCGTTTCCGTCCATCGAACGCGCGCTCGGTCCCGCGACCGGGGCGCCCGGGCTGCTCGCCGCGAGCGCCGACCTGCTGCCGTCGCGGCTCATCGACGCCTACCTGCGCGGCATCTTCCCGTGGTACTCGGACGGCCAGCCGGTGCTGTGGTGGAGCCCCGACCCGCGCATGATCCTCGTGCCGGCCGAATTCAAGGTATCGCCGTCGCTGCGCAAGACGCTGAAGCGCGTGCTACGCGCGCCGGAATGGGAAGTGCGCGTCGATCACGATTTTGCCGGCGTGATGCGGGCATGCGCCCAGGCGCCGCGCCGCGGGCAGCGCGGCACGTGGATCACCGCCGAGATCATCGACGCCTATACGTCGCTCTACCGCTCCGGCAACGCGCACAGCATCGAGACGTGGCACGACGGACGCCGTGTCGGCGGCCTGTACGGCGTGTCGTTCGGCCGGATGTTTTTCGGCGAGTCGATGTATGCGGACGTGACCGATGCGTCGAAAATCGCGCTGGCCGCGCTCATCGCGCACCTTCGCGAGCAGGGGCTGGAGATGATAGACTGCCAGCAGAATACGTCGCATCTAGCGTCGCTCGGCGGCCGCGAGATCGCACGCAAGGCCTTTGTCGCTCACGTGCGCAGCGCGGTAGCCGAACCGCCGATTCCGTGGCAGTTCGACAAGCGCGTGCTCGCCGCGCTGACGAGCCCCGCCGAAACGGCGGCGCCCACCGGGACCGAGCGCTAGCGCGGCACTCCTTCCCTGCATCGAGAGCTGCCCATGACTCACCCGACTGAGCTGCCGCTTTCACCGCTTTCGGCGCTGCAATTCTATGCAACGGCGCCCTATCCGTGCAGCTATCTGGACGGCCGCATCGCGCGCTCGCAAGTCGCGACGCCGAGCCACCTGATCAATTCCGACATCTACACCGAGCTCGTGAAGGCCGGCTTCCGCCGCTCGGGCGTCTTCACGTACCGCCCGTACTGCGACGGCTGCCGCGCCTGCGTGCCGGTGCGCGTGCCGGTCGGCGAGTTCGCGCCGACGCGCACGCAGCGCAGGATGTGGAAGCGGCACCGCGCGCTGGTCGCGACAGTCTCGCCGCTGCACTACGACGAAGAGCACTACGCGCTCTACATGCGCTACCAGTCCGCGCGCCACGCAGGCGGCGGCATGGATCGCGACAGCCGCGACCAGTACGAACAATTCCTGCTGCAAAGCCGGATCAACTCGCGCCTCGTCGAATTCCGCGACCTCGACGCACCGGGCGGCGAACCCGGCAAGCTGCGGATGGTCAGCATGATCGACATCCTCGGCGACGGGCTGTCGTCGGTCTATACGTTCTTCGAGCCGGATGACCGGCACACGAGCTACGGCACCTACAACATCCTGTGGCAGATCGAGCAGGCGAAGAGCCTCGGGCTGCCCTACGTGTACCTCGGCTACTGGATCCGCGAGAGCCCGAAGATGGCCTACAAGGCGAACTTCCACCCGCTCGAAGGGCTGATCGACGGCCGCTGGAAGACGCTCGATCCGGAACGGATCGACCTGCCGCCCGTCGACGCGGCGCTGGCGCGCGCGCCCTTGCCGGGCGGGCATTCCGGCTCGGGCTGACGCGCGCCGCGGCGGCTACGAAGCAAAGCGCGCCCGTGCAGCGCAACTCCCGGTAAAATAGCCGGTTGTCATTCATTCCGGCTGTCCGCCCAACTCCCGTGTTCAGTTCCCTCTACCCGCTGGCCCGCGCATCCCTGTTCAAAATGGATGCGGAAGACGCTCACCACCTTACGTTGCGCGCGCTCGGCGCGGCCGGTCGCACGGGCCTCGCCTGTGCGCTGTCGGCCCGCGTGCCCGACGCGCCGCGCACCGTGATGGGGCTCACGTTCCGCAACCCGGTCGGCCTCGCGGCCGGCCTCGACAAGGACGGCGCGGCCATCGACGGCCTCGCGGCGCTCGGCTTCGGCTTCATCGAGGTCGGCACGGTCACGCCGCGCCCGCAACCCGGCAACCCGCGCCCGCGGATGTTCCGGCTGCCGCAGGCCGAGGCGCTGATCAACCGGATGGGCTTCAACAACCACGGCGTCGACCAGTTCGTGAAGAACGTCCAGGCCGCCCGCTATCGCGGCATCCTCGGCCTGAACATCGGCAAGAACGCCGACACGCCGATCGAACGCGCCGCCGAGGATTACCTGTACTGCCTCGAGCGCGTGTACCCGTTCGCGAGCTACGTGACGATCAACATCTCGTCGCCGAACACGAAGAACCTGCGCCAGTTGCAGGGCGCGGGCGAGCTCGACGCACTGCTCGCCGCGCTGAAAGACAAGCAGCAGCGCCTGGCCGATCTGCACGGCAAGCTCGTGCCGCTCGCGCTGAAGATCGCGCCCGATCTCGACGACGAACAGGTCAAGGAAATCGGCGATACGCTGCTGCGTCACAAGATCGAAGCGGTGATCGCCACCAATACGACGCTGTCGCGCGCGGCCGTCCAGGGCCTGCCGCACGCGGACGAAGCCGGCGGCCTGTCGGGCCGCCCGGTGTTCGACGCGTCGAACGAAGTGATCCGCAAGCTGCATGCGGAAGTCGGCAACGACGTGCCGATCATCGGCGTCGGCGGCATTTTCTCGGGCGAGGACGCCCGTGCGAAGCTGGCGGCCGGCGCGGCGCTCGTCCAGCTCTATACCGGCTTTATCTATCGCGGCCCGGCACTCGTATCCGAATGCGTGAAGGCGATCGCCCGCGAACGCAGCGCGTAATATAGTCATAAACAAACTGTATTTAATTATTGATAGCGTTTTTGCTATCATCGGCTTCACGATCAGAATCATTGACCCGGACAGGGCAAGGACACACGATGAAATTTTCGCTGCTGAAGAAGTTGCTGGTTGCCGGCGTGATCGGCACGTCGTTCGCCGCGGCGACCGCGCACGCGGCCGACCTCCTCGACCAGGTCAAGCAACGCGGCACGCTGCGCGTCGGCCTCGAGGGTACGTTCCCGCCGTTCAACTCGAAGAGCCCGCAAGGCGAGCTCGTCGGCTTCGACGTCGACATCGCAAAGGCCGTCGCCGCGAAGCTCGGCGTGAAGGCCGAGTTCGTGACGACCGAATGGAGCGGCATCATCGCGGGCCTGCAGGCCGGCAAGTTCGACGTGATCGCCAACCAGGTCGGTATCACCGACAAGCGCAAGGAAACGCTCGACTTCTCGCCGGCGTACACGTACTCGTCCGCGCAGCTGATCCAGCGCAAGGACGACACGCGCCAGTTCAAGTCGCTGGAAGACCTGAAGGGCAAGAAGCTCGGCGTCGCGCTCGGCACGAACTACATGGACATGGCGAAATCGGTGCCGGGCATCGACGTGAAGACGTACCCGGGCGCGCCCGAGTACCTGCGCGATCTCGCGGCCGGCCGCCTCGACGCGGCGCTCAACGACCGCCTGATGCTCGCGTACCTGACGAAGAATTCGCAGCTGCCGCTGCGCCCGGGCGCGAACGTCGGTTCGGCGAACCCGTCGGGCATCCCGTTCAAGAAGGGCAACCCGAAGTTCCAGAAGGCGATCGACGACGCGATGGCGCAACTCGAGGCCGACGGCACGTTCACGAAGATCTCCGACAAGTGGTTCGGCATCGACGTGACGAAACCGATCAAGTAAGCACGCCTGCATTTCCCGCCTGACGGCGGGCCGGAAAGGGCGGCATCCGCAACGATGCCGCCCTTTGTTTTATCGGCCCGGTTTATGATTGCGCTTTCGCGCACGCATTCGATTCGCACTCCATGTCGACAACGTCCCTGCTCGTCCAATCGCTGCCGGTGCTCGCCCAGGGCGCCGTCCTGACCGTCAAGTTCGCCGTGCTGTCGATGGTGTTCGGCTTGCTTGGCGCCGTCGTGCTCGCGATGATGGGCATCCGGCAGAGCGAAGCGCTCGACGGCTTCGAGCGCATCTGGGTCAACGCGCTCGCGTGGCTGGCACGCGCGTACGTGAGCCTGATGCGCGGCACGCCGCTGCTCGTGCAGATCTTCGTCATCTATTACGGGCTGCCGAGCCTCGGCATCTCGCTCGATCCGACGCCGGCCGGCGTCATCGCGCTGTCCGCGAACGTCGCGGCCTACATGTCGGAAAGCATGCGCGGCGCGATCAACGGGATCGCGCGCGGCCAGTGGCTCGCCGCCTACAGCCTCGGGCTGTCGTGGGGGCAGACGCTCCGCTACGTGATCGGCCCGCAGGCGCTGCGCATCGCGGTGCCGAGCCTGTCGAACAGCCTGATCAGCCTGATCAAGGACACGTCGCTCGTGTCCGTGATCACCGTGACCGAACTGCTGCGCAGCGCGCAGGAAGTGATCGCGGCGACCTATCAGCCGCTGCCGCTCTATCTCGCCGCCGCGGCCGTGTACTGGGTCCTGTGCCAGATCCTCGAATGGGTGCAGCGCTGGTACGAAAAGCGCCTGTCGCTGCCGTCGCGGCACTGAGCCGCGCCGTTGCGCCGGGCCGCGGTCCCGGCGCCCGCCTTCCCGCCTGTTCCGTCTATTCGCCCGAATAACGCACACCGAGCACGGCGCGCGCCGCATCGGTCATCGCGATCATCTGCCGCGAATGGTCGTGCGTCATGATCGGGCTTTCGGTTTCGCCCGCGCGCAGCAGGTCGCAGAAATGCGCGGTTTCGTAGTTCAGCCCGCCGCCTTCGGCCCGCGCATCGAGTTCGACGGTACGCCCGTCCGCATAGCGGATCGTCGCGCGCTCGGGGTTCCACCACTTCTCGTGAATCGTCACGTGGCCGCCCGCCGCGGCGATCAGTGCATCGCCGCGCCCCATCACGTCGAGACCGCAAAAGAGCTGCGCGATCCCGCCGTTCGCATGCACGCTGTTCAGGCTCGCGAACAGGTCGACACCCGTCGCACCGACGCGGCCGAGCGTCTGCACGTCGCGCGCGGCGCCGAGCCAGTCGACGGCAAGAAACGCCTCGTAGATGCCGATGTCGAGCAACGCGCCGCCCGCACGATCGAGCCGATAGACGGAATGGTCCTCCGGCACCGACGACGATGCGCAGCCCGCCCGCACGAGCCGGATCTCGCCGATCGGATCGTCACGCAGGTGCGCACGCAATTGACGGTACAGCGGGAAGAATGGCGGCTTCATCGCCTCCATGAAGAGCAGCCCGGCATCGCGCGCGGCGTGCAGCACCGTGTCGAGTTGCGCGGCGTTCAGCGCCGCGGGTTTCTCGCACAGCACGGCCTTGCCGGCAGCCAGCGCGGCCAGCGTGTACTGCGCGTGACTGTCATGAAGCGTCGCGATGTAGACCGCGTCGATATCGCTCGCGAGGAGCGCGTCGAGGCTCGCGGCAGGCGTGCCGCCGTATGTCTCGCAGAAGGCGGCCGCTGCGTCGGCGCGGCGGGCCCAGGCGCCGGCGAGCGTGGCGGCCGGCACGTGGGCGAGGCTTTGCGCGAAGCGGCGCGCAATGCCGCCTGCACCGACGATGCCGAAGCGCACCGGGCGATGGTCGTTGTCGTTCATCCTGATCTTCCGTGTCGGTCGTATGACGGTAGCCGGCACGCTGCCGGCCGGCCGTCATGATAAACGGCCCGGCGGCACACGGATGAGCGACACGTGCCGCGTCAGGCACGCACCGGCACGTCGACCGAGAAATCGCGCGAAATCTCGTCCGCGCTGAAATCGATCAGCGCCAGCGACGCCGCTTCGGCTTCGCGCGGGTCGCGCCGCTCGATCGCATCGACGACCCGCGCATGCGCCTTCACCGCGATGTCGTGCGCGCCTTCCTTCTGCACGACGCGCGGATTCACGAGACGCACTGCTCCGCGCACGATCGCCGCCATCTGCTGGAAGAACTGGTTGCCGCTCGCCTGGACGATCCGCGTATGCAGCAGCTCGTCCGCCGTGTCGTAGCCGGGGTCGCCCGGCTGCAGCACCTTGAACGCGTCGAACGCTTCGCGAATGCCCGCAATGTCGGCCGCCGTCGCACGCACCGCCGCCTGCGCGGTCGCGCGTGGTTCGATCAGCATCCGGAATTCGATGACGTCGCGCATGAACTGCGGATCGGGCTTTGCCCGAAATCGCCAGCTCACGACGTCTTCGTCGATCATCCGCCAGTCGCGCATCGGCCGCACGCGCGTCCCGACTTTCGGACGCACGTCGAGCATGTCGCGCGCAAGCAACATCGATAACGCTTCCCGCATCACCGTGCGGCTCACATCGAACTCTTTCGACAGCACGTCCTGTGGCGGCAAGATGCCGCCGTACTTGTCTTCGACGATACCCGCGACAAGCCCATCCATCACTTTGGCGACCAGTGACCGGTCTTTGCCCTGCTCCATGACACCTCCCCGTGCGTCGATTTGCGAACACCTGCTCCGCAGTTCCGCCGGCCCTGGTTACTACTCTGTTCTTATGATCTATAAGTTGATGAGTTCGACGATATTTCGCTATCTGGTAAACACCTGACAGGGTTATCCCTCTTTTGAACGAGGTGATTTATACGGCTAAAAAAAAGGCCCGGGAAGCGCGCCGCGCCTGCCGGACCCCGGTTTCCACAAGATTTAACCATCCAATCCATGACGGCCGATACCGCGCCGTTACGGACTGCTTCTCATTCAGTTTTAGCCAGCCGGATAAACGATCGTTTCAACGCCGTTTTCCGTGCCAAGCAAGCACAGATTCGCGCCGCGTTCGGCGAACAGACCGACCGTCACGACGCCCGGCCATGCGTTCACCTGCGCTTCGAAACCGCGCGGATCGGCGATCTGCAGGCCCTTCACGTCGATGATCTCGTTGCCGTTGTCGGTGATGTAGGGCGCGCCGTCCTTCGTCACGCGCAGCACGGGCACGCCGCCGAGCGCGGTCACGCGCCGGCCGATCGCCGTGCGCGCCATCGGCACGACCTCGATCGGCAGCGGGAACGCGCCGAGCACCGGCACGCGCTTGCTGGCGTCCGCGATGCAGACGAACGTGTCGGCCACCGATGCGACGATCTTCTCGCGCGTCAGCGCGCCGCCGCCGCCCTTGATCATCGCGCCGCCGGCGTCGATCTCGTCGGCACCGTCGACGTACACCTGCAGCGACTCGATCTCGTTCAGGTCGAACACCTTGATGCCGTGCGATTTCAGGCGTTCGGTCGTCGCAATCGAGCTCGACACGGCGCCGCGATAGCGCGATTTGACGGCGGCGAGCGCGTCGATGAAGCAGTTGGCGGTCGAGCCGGTGCCGACACCGATCACGGCGCCTTCGGGCACGTTCTGGATCACGTAATCGGCGGCGGCCTGGCCGACGAGGCGTTTGAGTTCGTCTTGAGTCATGGCGTGGTAATGCTGCGGGATTGCGGAAAACCGCCAGTTTACCGGAGTCGGCGGACGTCCCCGCGTTTTTCGGCGTGCGCCGCGCCGCGTATTCAGGGTGTGTCGGCCGCCGGCGCGGGGTCCGCCGCTTGCGTGCCGGGGAAGTACTTGTCGAGCAGCGCCTGCGCGATCGCATCGCTTTCCGCGTCCGGATTGCCCGCGTAATCGGACGGCCGGAAATGCATCTGGAACGCCGCGAACACGCGCCGCGTACGCGTGTCGAGCACGCCGTCGGTCGGCACGTCGTAGCCGTAGCGCGCGAGCTTGAGCTGCAATTCGCGCACATCGACCGGCGCGTGCGGGTCGCGGCCCGCGAGCCGCGCGGCGACGGTCGCGTCGTCCGGCCATGCGCCGACGCCGGCTTGCGCGAGCGCATGCCACGGGAACAGCGGGCCGGGATCGATCTTGCGTTGAGGCGCGATATCGCTGTGCCCGACCACGCGCGTCGGCGGAATGCCGTAGCGCGCGACGATGTCCTTCGACAGGCGGGTCAGTGCGTCGACCTGTTCGGGCGAATATGGCTGCCAGGTGCGATGCTGCGGATCGAGCGGGCCGCGGTTCACGTTCTCGATGCCGATCGATACCGCGTTCAGTTCGGTCGTGCCCTGCCACTCGCTGACGCCCGCGTGCCACGCGCGCCGCACTTCCGGAACAAGCTGGTAGACGACGGGCATCCCGCGTTCGGCGCGCGGCTGCGGCGGGATGACGTAATGCACGCTGACCGAGTCGCCCGTCAACGTGCGCAGCGATTTCGTCTCGTCGCTTTCGGTGTAATGCATGACGAGAAAGCGGATCCGCGAATCGGCGCCGCGCGCGTGCAGGCTCGTGTCGGCGTAGTAGGTGCCGCGTTCGACGAGCGACGGCGACGTGCAGGCCGCCAGCAGGCCGAATACGGCGCAGCAGGCGCCAATACGAAACAGGGTCATCGGTCGCGGGTTCCGGAGAGCCGCGTGCCGCCTTGCATCGGGGCACGCGTCGTGCGGGTCATTCGACGCCCGCGCATCGCGCGCGGGACGGGCGGATCGGCCCCAGGTCAGCCCCGGGGTTCAGCCCGGAGGTTCAGCCCTTCACGCGCCGCTGGCGCACGGCTTCGTACAGGCAGACGCCGCTGGCGACCGATACGTTCAGGCTTTCCACGCTGCCGGCCATCGGGATGCTCATCACTTCGTCGCAGGTATCGCGCGTGAGCCGGCGCATGCCTTCGCCTTCCGCGCCCATCACGAGCGCGACCGGGCCGTCGAGCTTCGTTTCGTAGAGCGTCGCCGGCGCCTCGTCCGACGTGCCGATGATCCATACGCCCGCTTCCTTCAGCTCGCGCAGCGCGCGGGCGAGGTTCGTCACCGTGATGTACGGCACCGTGTCGGCCGCGCCGCTCGCCACCTTGGCCGCGGTCGCGTTCAGGCCGACCGCGCGGTCACGCGGTGCGATCACCGCATGTGCGCCGGCCGAATCGGCGACTCGCAGGCATGCGCCGAGGTTGTGCGGATCGGTGACACCGTCGAGCACGAGCAGCAGCGCGGGCCCGTTGATGCCGTCGAGCAGCTCGGAGAGGTTCTGCGCAAGCGGCATGTCCTCGACGCGTGCGACGACGCCCTGGTGACGCTCGGTATGCGCGAGGCCCCACAGGCGCGTTTCGTCGGCTGCGATCAGCCGCACGCCCGCTTCCTTCGCGGCGTGCAGGAAGTCCTGCATGCGGCGGTCGCGGCGCGTCTGGTCGTACAGCACCTCCGCCACCGTCGATGCATCGTGCCGCAAACGTGCGGTCACCGCATGAAAACCGTAAAGAACCTTCAGACGTGACATGACTGGAACAACCTTCGATCAAACGTGCGGCCGCGCGACGTGCGCAGCCGCGATCCATGGAAAAGGAAAGCGCCGCGTGGCCGGCCGATGACCGGTGACGCGGCGTCTCTCGATACTGCAGGGCGTGCGCGTACGCCGCCCCGAACACTCAATACTTCTTGCGGGCGCGCGCCTTCTTCGCAGTCGGCTTCGCGGGTGCGCCACCGCCGGCACCGCCGCTCTTCTTCTTCGCGGCGCCACGCGCGGCGCGCGCTTCCTGCACCGCGACGCTCGGCGCGCTCGCGGCCTTCTTGCGACGCGGCACGGTTTCCTCCACCGGCGGCAGCGCACGCACGCGCGGGCCATTGCCGCTGCCGTTGCCGTTGCGATCGATGCCGGCAGCTGGCGCGGGCGACGGACGCGGCGCCTTCACCGGCGTATCGCGCACGAGGCGGAAATCGATCTTGCGCGCATCGAGATCGACGCGGCTCACCTGCACGCGCACGCGATCCGACAGGCGATAGCGGATGCCCGTGCGTTCGCCGCGCAGCTCGTTCTTGATCTCGTCGTACTGGAAGTAGTCCGAGCCGAGTTCCGTCACGTGCACGAGCCCTTCGATGAACAGCGTGTCGAGCTGCACGAAGATGCCGAACGACGTCACGCCGTTCACCATCCCGCCATACTCCTCGCCGAGCTTGTCGCGCATGAAGTAGCACTTGAGCCACGCTTCGACGTCGCGCGACGCCTCGTCCGCACGGCGCTCGTTCGCCGAGCAGTGCAAGCCGAGCTCTTCCCAGATCGCCGTGTTCGAGCGCGAGCGGTTGCGCGCTTCGTCGTCGGCCTGCTGCATCGCGCGGGCGCGCGGCGACAGCGCGGTGTTCAGCTCGAAGCCTTCCGGCGCCTTCGGCGTGTACTTCTTGCCCGACAGGATCGCGTAGATCGCACGGTGCGTGAGCAGGTCCGGATAGCGGCGGATCGGGCTCGTGAAGTGCGCGTACGCCTCGTACGCGAGGCCGAAGTGACCGATGTTGTCCGGACTGTAGACCGCCTGCTGCATCGAGCGCAGCAGCATCGGCTGTAGCATCTGCGCGTCCGGCCGGTCGCGGATCTGCGCCATCAGCGCCGCGTAGTCGCTCGCATGCGGCTTGTCGCCGCCGCCGAGCGACAGGCCCATGCCGCGCAGGAACGCGCGCAGGTTCTCGAGCTTCTCCGGCGTCGGCCCCGCGTGCACGCGGTACAGGCCCGGATGCTTGTTGCGCTTCAGGAAATCGGCCGCGCAGACGTTCGCGGCCAGCATGCATTCCTCGATCAGCTTGTGCGCGTCGTTGCGCTGGCGCGGCACGATCTGCTCGATCTTGCCCTGCGAGTTGCAGACGATGTAGGTCTCGGTCGTGTCGAAGTCGATCGCACCGCGCTTTTGACGGGCGGCGAACAGCGACTTGTAGACGCCGTACAGATCCTGCAGGTGCGGCAGCAGATCGGCGCGGCGCGCGGCCTCCGGCCCCTTCGTGTTCGACAGCACGGCCGCGACTTCGGTGTACGTGAGGCGCGCCGCCGAATGGATCACGGCCGGGTAGAACTGGTAGGCCTTGATCTCGCCGCGCGCGGTGATCACCATGTCGCACGCGAGCACGCAGCGATCGACCTGCGGATTCAGCGAACAGAGGCCGTTCGACAGCTTCTCCGGCAGCATCGGAATCACGCGACGCGGGAAGTAGACCGACGTGCTGCGCTCGAGCGCGTCGGCGTCGAGCCCGCTACCCGGCTGTACGTAGTGCGACACGTCGGCGATCGCGACGATCAACCGGAAGCCGTCGCCGCGGCCGACCTTGACCGGCTCGCAGTAGACGGCATCGTCGAAGTCGCGGGCGTCCTCGCCGTCGATCGTCACGAGCGGCACGTCGCGCAGGTCGACGCGGAAACGCAGGTCGGCCGGGCGCACCTTGTCGGGCAGCGCCGCGGCTTCGTCGAGCGCCGGCTGGCTGAATTCGTGCGGCACGCCGTACTTGCGCACCGCGATTTCGATTTCCATGCCCGGATCGTCGATATCGCCGAGCACTTCGACGACACGGCCGAGCGGCTGCGAATGACGGCTCGGGAAATCGGTCAGTTCGACGACGACGACCTGCCCGACCTTCGCCTTCTTCACGTTCTGCGTGATCAGGATGTCGTGGCCGATGCGCTTGTCTTCCGGCGCGACGATCAGCGCACCGTTCTCGTTCAGCAGGCGACCGATTACGCGCTTGTTCGCGCGTTCGGTGACTTCGACGACGTGCCCTTCCGGCCGGCCGCGGCGATCGTAGCCGACGATCCGCGCGAGCACGCGGTCGTTGTGCATCACTTTCTGCATTTCGCCGTTCGGCAAGAACAGGTCGTCCTGGCCGTCGTCGCGAATCACGAACCCGTAGCCGTCGCGATGCCCCTGCACGCGACCGGCGACGAAATTCGACGGATGGGTCAACTGGTAGTGGCCACGCTTGTCGAGGCGGATCTGGCCGTCGCGCTCCATCGCGGCGACACGCCGGAAGAACCCCTCGCGCTCTTGACGCTTGATCGACAGGGCTTCTGCGATGTCGTTGGCGGCCAGCGGCGCGTCGCTCGTACGCAGCACGCCGAGAATCTCTTCACGGCTCGGAATGGGGTACGGATATTTGCTCAAGGGTTTGTCGATGATTGTTCTCGTTGCGTTGACTGATGGTGCACGGCATCAACATAGAGGTGTCCGTCAGACAGTTCTATATTGACGGCGGCGGGTCATTCTATCACCCGCCTGTGTCGCCAAAAGACGGGAATGCCGCCAGCACGCGCGGCGACGGCCTGTTTGCGATGCATCGCAAAAAAGTGTTGACAGGGTTAATTGGGGCGCTATAATTTCGCTTCTTTGCAGCAAGCAGCTACTGCAAAACGTGCCCAGGTGGCGGAATTGGTAGACGCACTAGGTTCAGGTCCTAGCGGTGGCAACATCGTGGAGGTTCGAGTCCTCTCCTGGGCACCACTTGATTTATAAAAAAGGTCGGCTTTTGCCGGCCTTTTTTCATTTCGGCGCTTGCATCGCGAGTGCCCGTCCTCGGCCCTTATGTCGGCCGCTCCGATCGATAGCAGAATTTATCGGTTATCAATCGCCCTCCCCGTTGTTACGTTAGCCGCCTCGCTTTCAACGCATCCAACGAGGAGCACCCCTCATGACGTCGATGAACCGCCGCGCATTCGCGCGCGCGATGCTGGCCGCGGGCCTCGCTGCCGCCGGTGTCCGCGCGCACGCCGAGAACGCGCCGGCCACGCTGCGCATCGGTTACCAGAAGTCGTCGACGCTGATCACGCTGCTCAAGACGCGCGGCACACTCGAGCAGGCGCTGACGCCGCTCGGCCTGCGCGTGTCATGGCATGAATTCGCGAGCGGATTGCCGCTGACCGAAGCGCTCAACGTCGGCGCCGTCGACTTCAGCGCGGACGTGGCCGATACGGTGCCGGTCTTCGCGCAGGCCGCGCATGCGCGTTTCGTGTACGTCGCGCAGGAGGCACCTTCGCCGAAGGCGCAGGCGATCGTCGTCAAGCAGGACAGCGCGCTGCGCACGCTCGCCGATCTCAACGGCCGGCGTATCGCGGTCACGAAGGCGGCCGGCAGCCACTACCTGCTGCTTGCCGCGCTCGCCCGCGCGAAGCTCGCGCCCGCCGACGTGGCGATCCATTACCTGACACCCGCGGACGGCCGCGCCGCGTTCGAGCGCGGCAGCGTCGACGCATGGATCACGTGGGATCCGTATGTCGCGTCGGTCGACCGGAATCCCGACGTACGGATTCTGGCCGACGGCGACGGACTCGCGTCGTACCAACGCTACTACCTCGCGTCGAGCAGTTTCGCCGCCGCGCGCCCCGATGTCATCCAGATCCTGTTCGACCAACTGTCGCAGGCCGGCGCTTGGCTACGCGACCATCCGCAGGAGGCCGCGAACACGCTCGCGCCGATCTGGGGGCTCGATGCCGCGACGATCGCACGTGCGAATGCGCGACGCAGCTATCTCGTCCGCGCGGTGGTCACGCAAAACTTCGGTGAACAGCAGAAGATCGCCGACACGTTCCTTGCGGCCGGGCTGCTGCCCGCCCGCGTCGATACGAGCCAGGCGCAGCGCTGGAATTTCACGACGAAGCGCGCGGAGCCGGTTGGCGCGTGACGGTCGGCGGCGCAAGGCGCGCAATATTTTTGCCGCTCCGGATGAAATTGTGTTGACAGACTTCGCCGGCACGCTACAATAGCGGTCTTCGCACTGCAGTAAGCGAAACGTGCCCAGGTGGCGGAATTGGTAGACGCACTAGGTTCAGGTCCTAGCGGTGGCAACATCGTGGAGGTTCGAGTCCTCTCCTGGGCACCATCTGTTTTCTAAAAAGGTCGGCTTTTGCCGGCCTTTTTTCATTGCCGGTGCACAAATCGATATGCGTGCTCGCGTCGACGCATTTACCCCGCCGACATCACACCGCACATCGATAAGGCGCGTCAGCCGTCACGGGCCATGCACTCGCCGGTTCGGCAATCAAGCCACCCAGATTGATATTTTCGTCCGCCCCTCAAATTCTGTTGACAGATTCTCCGGGCACGCTAGAATAGCGGTCTTCGCACTGCAGCAAGCGAAACGTGCCCAGGTGGCGGAATTGGTAGACGCACTAGGTTCAGGTCCTAGCGGTGGCAACATCGTGGAGGTTCGAGTCCTCTCCTGGGCACCACTTGATTTATAAAAAGGTCGGCTTTTGCCGGCCTTTTTTCATTTCGGCCCAGGAAGTAAAGCGCCTGCGCGCTTTGCGCGAGGACTCGAAAGGCTGCGCTTGCAAGCGCAGTCGGGGTCGCGCATGTGTGACCGAGTCCTCTCCTGGGCACCATCTGTTTTCTAAAAAGGTCGGCTTCTAGCCGGCCTTTTTTCATTTCCGGCCCCGGAATCGGACATGCTCGCGGAATTTCCGTATCGCGATCTATCCCCCTCTCATCGCCCCGCCCCGCAGTGCTTCGATCGGTTCAGCACCCTCATTCCTTCACTTCACTCCGCTCCGCACGAATCTCCCGTCGTAGAAAAACCGGGATTTCCCTAGGCTGACAGGCCGTCGCTCACGCGGTTAAATAAATCAACGTGATTTATTTAATGCGCCGCCGAACGGCGCACCATGGAAGGAGACGCCATGAGAAGCCCGCACTTCGGCCAGGGAAGCAATTCGGCCAACGTGCGCCGTTACAACGAGCGCCTGCTGCTGAAGACGCTGCGCCGCGCCGGCAGCGCGTCGAAGGCCGACCTCGCCCGTCTCGCGAACATGACGGGCACGGCGGTCGGCAGCATCATCGGGTCGCTCGCCGACGCGAAGCTGATCGAATTCGCTGGCCGCACCGAAGGCCAGCGTGGCCAGCCCGCTTCGCTGATCCGCGTCGATCCGCGCGGTGCGTTCGGCATCGGCGTCCATCTCGACCGGATGCGCATCGAGACGGCGCTCGTCAACTTCGCGGGCGACGTGCTCGGCCGCCGCTCGCACGACACGCTGCTTCCCCCGCCCGCCGACGTGCTCGAGATCGTGCGTCACGATATCGACGCGATGCAGGCCCTCCTCCCCGACCATGAACGCGCGCGCCTGACCGGCGTCGGCGTCGCGCAGCCGTACAACCTCGGCGCGTGGATGCGCGAGCTCGGCCTCGCGCCCGACACGTTCCGCGCGTGGGAAGACGTCGATTTCGCGGCCGACCTCGGCCGCACGCTGTCGCTGCCCGTCTTCGGCGAGAACGACGGCAACGCGGCCGCGATCGCCGAACTGTTCTACGGATACGGCCGGCAGTGCGACGACTTCGTCTACCTGTTCATCGGGCCGGCGATCGGCGGCGGCATCGCGATCGACGGCGACTGCCTGCGCGGCGTGACCGGCAATGCCGGCGACATCGCGGTGATTCCGGTGCCGCCGAGCCGGCTGGCCTCCGCGCCGCCGCCGCGCGGCCCGTGGGACATCCTGCTCGCACGCGCCTCGCTGCATGCGCTCGTGCGCCACCTGCGCCATCACGGCGAGACGGTCGAGAACCGCGCCGATCTCGAAGCCTGCATCGCCCGCGGCCTGCCGGCCGTCGACGAATGGATCGACGACTGCGTCGACGCGCTCGCACCGGCGCTGCGCGCGGTGCTGTGCGTGATCGACGCGCCGGTGGTCGTGCTCGACGCCGACACCGACGCGGGCCTGCTCGACGCGGTCACGACCCGCCTGCGCGCGGCGCTCGTGGCCACCGCGCCCGAGGCCCGCGGCACGCCCGTGCTCGTGCGCGGCACGTTCGGCGCCGACGCCGGCGCGATCGGCGCCGCCACGCTGCCGATGTTTTTCAACTTCTCCCCGCGGGCCGGCATCCTCAAGGGCGCCCGCACCGATTTGCAGGAGGTCCACCATGTCGCGTTCTGAGTCGCCCCGCCCGCTGCTCGAGATGCGCGGGATCAGCAAGACGTTCCCGGCCGTACGCGCGCTCGACAACGTCAGCCTGACCGTCTATCCGGGCGAAATCCATTCGCTGATGGGCGAGAACGGCGCGGGCAAATCGACGCTGATGAAGATCCTGTCGGGCGCCTACCGCGCCGACGCCGGCGGCGAGATCCTGATCGACGGCCAACGCATCGAGATCGACGGCCCGCTCGCCGCACGCGATGCCGGCGTCGCGGTGATCTACCAGGAGCTGTGCCTGTCGCCGAACCTGACCGTCGCGGAAAACATCTACGTCGGCCGCGAACTGCGCCGCGGCAACCGGCGCTGGGGCACGATCGACCGCGCGGCGATGGCGCGCGGCTGCCAGGACGTGCTCGCACGCCTGGGTGCCCCGTTCGGGCCCGACACGCTCGTCGACACGCTGTCGATCGCCGAACAGCAGCTCGTCGAAATCGCCCGCGCCGTGCATACCCGCGCCCGCATCCTCGTGATGGACGAGCCGACCACGCCGCTGTCGTCGCGCGAAACCGAACACCTGTTCCGCCTGATCCGCCAGTTGCGCGAGGAAGGCCTCGCGATCATCTACATCAGCCACCGGATGGCGGAGATCTACGAGCTGTCCGACCGCGTGTCGGTGCTGCGCGACGGCGCGTACGTCGGCACGCTGGAGCGCGCGTCGCTGTCGGCCGAGCGGCTCGTCGCGATGATGGTCGGCCGCGACATCTCCGGTTTCTACAAGAAGGAACACGCGCCGTACGACCCCGGCCACCTGCTGCTGTCGGTCCGCGACATCGCCGACGGCGCGCGCGTGCGCGGCTGCAGCCTCGACCTGCATGCCGGCGAAGTGCTCGGCATCGCAGGGCTCGTCGGCGCGGGCCGCACCGAGCTCGCGCGGCTGATCTTCGGGGCCGAACCACGCGTGCGCGGCGACGTGAAGCTGGGCGAGCGCACGTTCGGCGCGCACTCGCCGCGCGACGCGATCGACGCGGGCCTCGTCTACCTGACCGAGGACCGCAAGCGCCAGGGCCTGTTCCTCGACATGAGCGTGCGCGACAACATCAACATCTCGGTGTGCAACCGCGATGCGCGGCTCGGTGCGCTCGACCTCGCGCGCGGCGCCGAACGGGCGCGCGACGCCATCGCGTCACTGTCGATCCGGGTGCCGCACGCGAACGTCAACGTCGGCGCGCTGTCCGGCGGCAACCAGCAGAAAGTGCTGCTGTCGCGCCTGCTCGAGACGAAGCCGCGCGTGCTGATTCTCGACGAACCGACACGCGGCGTCGACATCGGCGCGAAATCCGAGATCTACCGGATCATCAACGAACTGGCCCGTGCCGGCGTGGGCGTCATCGTGATCTCGAGCGAACTGCCGGAAATCATCGGCGTCGCCGACCGCGTGCTCGTGATGCGCGAAGGCGAGATCGCAGGCGAACTCGGCGGCCACACGCATACGCCGATCACGCAGGAAGCAATCATCGCGCTCGCCACCGGCTCGCAGGCCGAACTGGCCGACGCGCACTGAGCGCCGCCCCTTTTCATTTCACTCTCACATTCAGGCTACCGAAATGATCAACCCGACCAAGCAGCGGAACCTCGCTTCCGCGACCGCCCACCCGGTCGCCAACCGTACGCCCCTGATGCGCGGCGCCGATCATCGCGCCCGCATGCAATCGCTGATCCGCACGGCCGGCATGCTGCCGGTGCTGCTGGTCCTGTGCGTCGGCTTCGGCTTCCTGACCGACGGCTTCTTTACGTTGCAGAACCTGTCGATCGTCACGCAGCAGGCGTCGATCAACATCGTGCTCGCCGCCGGCATGACGTTCGTGATCCTGACGGGCGGCATCGACCTGTCGGTCGGCTCGGTGCTCGCCGCCGCGGCCGTCGCGGCGCTCATCGCGTCGACCATTCCCGGCTGGGGCTGGCTCGGCGTGCCGTTCGCGCTCGTCGTCGGCCTCGTGTTCGGCGCGATCAACGGCGGGCTGATCTCGTTCCTGCGCCTGCCGCCGTTCATCGTCACGCTCGGCGCGATGACGGCCGTGCGCGGCATCGCGCGCCTGATCGGCAACGACACGACCGTGTTCAACCCGCAACTGCCGTTCGCGTTCATCGGCAACGGCTCGATCCTCGGCGTGCCGTGGCTCGTCGTGATCGCGTGCGCGGTGATCGCGATCTCGTGGTTCATCCTGCGCCGCACGGTGCTCGGGATGCGGATCTATTCGGTCGGCGGCAACCCGGAAGCCGCACGTCTGTCGGGCATCAACGTACGGGCGATCCAGATGTTCGTGTATGCGGCGTCGGGCCTGCTCGCCGGCCTCGGCGCGGTGATGTCGGCCGCGCGCCTGTATGCGGCCAACGGCCTGCAGCTCGGCCAGTCGTACGAGCTCGACGCGATCGCCGCGGTGATCCTCGGCGGCACGAGCTTCGTCGGCGGCGTCGGCTCGATCGTCGGCACGCTGATCGGCGCGCTGATCATCGCGGTGCTGACCAATGGGCTCGTGCTGCTCGGCGTGTCCGATATCTGGCAATACATCATCAAGGGGCTGGTGATCATCGGCGCGGTCGCGCTCGACCGCTATCGCCAGCGCGACTCGGCCCGTACTTGACTCCCTTCCCTCATCGTTCAACCATCGGCGCGCAGGCAGGTCCTCCTGCGCGCGTTCACCAACAGACCTCACGGAGACACAACGACATGTTCAAGCACACCGCCGCCCTGACCGCCGTCGCCTGCGCACTCGCCTTCGGCGCTGCCGCCGCCCATGCAGCCGACAAGCCGCTGAAATCGATCGGCGTCACGGTCGGCTCGCTCGGCAACCCGTACTTCGTCACGATCGTGAAAGGCGCCGAAGCGCGCGCGAAGCAGCTCAACCCGAATGCGAAAGTCACGGCCGTCTCGGCCGACTACGACCTGAACAAGCAGTTCACACAGATCGACAACTTCATCTCCGCGCACGTCGACATGATCCTGCTCAACGCGACCGACCCGAAGGCGATCGAGCCGGCGGTGAAGAAGGCGCAGGCGGCCGGCATCACGGTCGTCGCGGTGGACGTCGCGGCGGCCGGCGCGAACGCGACCGTGCAGACCAACAACGTGAAGGCCGGCGAACTCGCGTGCGACTACCTCGCGAAGAAGCTGAACGGCAAGGGCAACGTGATCATCGAGAACGGCCCGCAGGTGTCGGCCGTGATCGATCGCGTGAACGGCTGCAAGGCCGTGCTCGCGAAAAACGCCGGCATCAAGCTGCTGTCGAGCGACCAGGACGGCAAGGGCTCCCGCGAAGGCGGGATGAACGCGATGCAGGGCTACCTGACGCGCTTTCCGAAGCTCGACGGCGTGTTCACGATCAACGACCCGCAGGCGATCGGCAGCGATCTCGCGGCGAAACAGCTGAACCGCCCGAACATCGTGATCACGTCGGTCGACGGCGCGCCCGACATCGAGGTCGCACTCAAGTCGAACACGCTCGTGCAAGCGTCGTCGAGCCAGGACCCGTGGGCGATGGCGCAGCAAGCCGTCAACGTCGGCTACGGGATCATGAACGGCCAGAAGCCAGCCAATCCGATGATCCTGATCGAGCCGACGCTGATCACGCGCGACAACGTGAAGACCTACAAGGGCTGGAGCTCCCCGCGCTGATCACGCCGATCTCCCGCGAGGCCGGGCGGTGCCGGGCCGCGTCGCCGCGTGCGACGCCCCGCACCGCCCGGCTGTTCAGATTCAGATCAACCGCTGTACGGCCGCGCGCGATGCCGCGGCACAAGGTTTCCACATGACGACGACGTTTCCCCGCCTGATCGTGTTCGGCGAAGCGCTGACCGATTTCATCCGCGACGACGCGCAGCACTGGCACAGCGTCGCCGGCGGCTCGTGCTGGAACGTCGCGCGCGTCGGCGCGCGACTCGGCGTGCCGACGGCCTTCGCCGGTACGGTCAGCCGCGACACCTTCGGCGACGAGCTGATGCGCAAGAGCGCCGACGCGGGACTCGACATGCGTTTCATCCGGCAAGTCGACCGCGCACCGCTGCTCGCGATGGTCGTCTCGAAGCAGCCGCCCCACTATTTCTTCATCGGCGAAAACAGCGCCGATCTCGCGTTCGATCCGGCCGACTTGCCGGCCGGCGCGTTCGACGCGGCCGACATCGTGCACGTCGGCTCGCTGGGCGTCGTGCGCGAGCCGCTCGCGTCGCGCCTGATCGAACTCGCGCAGGCCGCACGGGCGGCCGGCAAGCGGATCTCGTTCGATCCGAACTTCCGTGCGCCGATGGCCGCGCCGTCGTATCGCGACACGCTGCGCCGGCTGACCGCGCTCGCCGACTGGATCAAGGTATCCGACGAGGATCTGCGCGGGCTGTTTCCCGAACTCGACGAAGCGGCCGCGCTCGCGCAGTTGCGTGCATGGGCGCCCGACGCGACGATGCTCGTCACGCGCGGCGCAGCCGGCATGCAGCTGCTGCATCGCGATACCGAGCTGTTCCAGCCGGCGTTTCCGGCCGAGGTGGCCGACACGGTCGGCTGCGGCGATGCGAGCATCGGCGGCTGGCTCGCGAGCCAGCTCGCCCGCCCCGAGGCATCGGCCGCCGAGCATCTGCGCTACGCGGCCGCGTGCGCGGCCGTCGCTTGTGAACATGCAGGC
>NZ_BBSK01000018.1:0-25654 GCF_001319805.1 Burkholderia sp. E168m22 | reverse complement strand
TGCGGAAGTAGCCGACATGATCGAACGCACCACCGCCAACGCCGCGCTTTCGCAATAGATGGCGCCGAAGCGCAGCGCCGTCACTCGCTGCCGTTCTGCGGTTTGCCGACCTGCAGCAGTTGCAGGCTCTCGTCGACGCTGAGCTCCGACATCGCGTCGTCGTGCAACGTATCGTCCGCCGCACGGCGCAGCGCATGCAGCGCGTGCGTCTTGAGCCGGACGAGCGCGAGCCGCAGCCCGCGCGCCGCGCATTCGGCCGCGAACGTGCGCAACGATTCGATCGTCGTGCCGTCGACGTCCGGCGTTTCCTCGAGACTCACCATCACGATATGGGTGTCCGGCGCGGCCTTCATCAGCGCCCGCACGCGATTGAGCATCCGGTCCGCATTCGCGAAGAACAGCTGCGCCTCGGGCCGCACGATCAGCACACCGGGCACCGGTTTCGCATCGGCGTGGCTCGCGACGTCGACGAAGTCGTGGCTGTCGCGCAGCCGGCCGAGCACGCTGACGTTCGGCTCGGACAGCTTGCGCAGCGTCAGCAGCAGGCTCACGCCGATCGCCGCGAGCAGGCCGTGCAGCACGCCGAGCACGAGCACCGCGAGCAGCGCCGCGATCACGACGAGCCGGTCGCGATGCCAGACCCAGTACGGCCGGAACACGGACGGATGCAGCGAATGGCTGACCGCGAAGATCACGATCGCCGCGAGCACGGGCTCGGGCGTACGCGCGAGCTGCGGCAGCAGCAGCCAGACGATCAGCGCGACCACGCCGGCCGCCCACATCCCCGCCAAACGCGACTGCGCACCGGCCGCCTCGTTCGCCGACGTCGCCGAATAGCCGGCGCCGACCGGCATCCCGTGCAGCAGCCCCGACACGAGGTTCGCGCAGCCGAGCGCGACGAGGTCGCGGTTCGGCGACACGGTATCGCCATGCTTCAGCGCGAAGTTGCGGATCGATCCGTACGACTCCGCATACAGGATCAGCATCAGCGCAAATGCGAGCTCGACCGTCTGCATCCACGCATTGCGGTCGAGATGCGGCAAGCCGAATTCGAGGTGCCGGAAGTCGATATGGCCGACGATCGCGATGCCGTACCGCTGCCAGTCGATCACGTAACCCGCCGCGATCGACAGCACGATCACGACGAGCGTCGCGGGCACGCGCGCGCCGCGGCCGAGCACGAACAGCAGCGCAAGTGCCGTCGCACCGACCACGACGCTCGCGAGATTCGCGTGCGGCGCACCGGCGAGCAGGTCGAGCGCGACGTGCGGCGCATCGCTGTGCTGTACGGAAATCGCGAGAATCTTCGGCAACTGCTTGATCACGATCGTCAGCGCGAGACCGAACGTGAAGCCGCGCAGCACGGGCCGCGCGACGAAATCCGACATGCCGCCGAGCCGCGCGACGCCGGCCAGGATGAACAGCACGCCGGTCATCGCGACGAGCGCCGCCGCGAGCGCGAGCTGCGCGGCCAGCGCCATCCCCGATTCGGCGAGCACGGTCGCCGCGAGCACCGCGGCCGACGATGACGTCGACGACACGATCGCGAAGCGGCTGCTGCCCGTCAGCGCATAGACGACGAGCCCTGACAGCAGCGCGATCAGGCCGGCCTGCGGCGGCAGGTTGGCCAGCCCCGCATACGCGACCGCCTCGGGAATCAGCAAACCGGCAATCGACAGGCCGGCCAGCGCATCGAGGCCGACGCGCCGCGGGCGCGGCGCGGGCGGCGTGTCGAGCGCGACGAAATGGTCCGGATGCTGCGGGCCGGCGTCGGGGCGAATCGGAGCGGTCGTCATGAGGCGATCGGCGCCGTGCGCCGGTCAGGGTTTGACGGCAATCACGCCCGACCAGCCGGGCAGATAGCGCGCATCCTGCTCGTGCGCGCGATGCAGCGCGATATCGAGCGCCTTCGCGAAGTTCTTGCGGATCTGGTCGAGCGACACGTGCTGGCGCAGATAGTCGGCCCACAGGAATTCGCTGAACGGCGTCGCATCCTTCGCGTAGCCGCCCGCCGTGCGCAGTTCGCCGGCGAGGCTGCGGTACGGATCGTCCTCGAGCCCCGTCAGCACCTTCGGCAAATGCGCATAGTCGCGCCGCGAGCCGTCCGGGCCGAACGGATGCACCCACTGGTTGTGTTCCATCATCCGCCAGAAGATCGTGTCGTCGAGCCACGACAGATCCTTCAGCAGCATCGCGTTCACGCGCGCCTCGCCCTCTTCGATCAGCGCGAGGCCGAGATGGTGATGATCGGTGATGTAGTGCAGCCCGTCCGGACCGAGCACGGCCGGGAACCAGTGCGATTCGATCGCGGCCTTGCGGGCGCGCTTGTTCAGCGCCTTCCAGTGCTTGCGCTTCGCCTTGACTTCGCGGTAGCCCACCGTCATCTGGGTCGGACGCAGCGCGTCGAGCCTGACGGGAATGAGATGAACGTCGTTGCCGAGTGCCATGGTCGTACCCCATGTTGCAAAATTCCGGCAACGATACTCCTGATCGCGGGCGCCGTTAATCCGTCATGACCGCGATACGCGTCCGGTTGACGATCTCTGACACCTGGCCTGCACGACGCCGCGCTACGCGCGCAAATCGTCGCGTTCGAGACGATGACGAATGTAAGGAATGCCGTCGTGCACGATGCTCACGCGCCGCATGCCGAGCTTGCGCGCCACGTTCAGCGAGCCGCTGTTGGCCTCCGCGATATCGGCGATCACGCGCGGCAGGCGCACGGTGTCGAACGCGTGCCGCACGACGGCCGCCGCGGCTTCGCTCGCGATGCCGCGCCCCCATGTCGCACGCACGAGCCGCCAGCCGATCTCGACGTCGCGCGACCCGTCCTTGTAGTCGGGGATCAGCAGCATCCAGCCGATGAACACGTCGGGCGCGGCCTTCTCGAAGATCGACCAGTAGCCGAGGCCCGGCGGATAGTCGCACGTGATCCGGTGCGTGACGAAGCGGCGATGCTCGACGGGGTCGTGCCACGGGCCCGCGATGTGGCGCGTGACCTCGGGATCGCGATCCATCTCGATGCACGCATCGAGATCAGCCAGCACGCGCGGACGCAGCCACAGCCTCGCGGTTTCGAGCACGGGCAACGGGTCGGCGGAACGGTCATTCATCCGGACTCCTGAGTCGGTGACGATGCGCATCGAGCGCATTACAGAACTGATACAAAAAGCCTTCCGGAATGATACAGAGACCTGTCGCACACCTGGCGCAGCTCCGTTTCTGTTTCCGAAACAGTGCATTTCGTAGGGATTATTCCCGATTCGCGCTTATCGCGCCCCACCTCACGCAGCGCGGAAGCCTACACTCGATCAGTGCCCCCGCGCCGCGCGCGAGCCGGGCCGGCATCCGCATGCCTATCGCGAGCGCGCAAGCCAACGAGGAGACCCGGACATGAGCTGGACCCGCGAGCAACGCAACGTCACGATCGCCGCCTACCTGGGCTGGACGCTCGATGCGTTCGATTTTTTCCTGATGGTTTTCGTGCTGAAGGACATCGCCGCGGAATTCGCGTCGACGATCCCCGCCGTCGCGTTCGCGCTCACGCTGACGCTCGCGATGCGCCCGCTCGGCGCGCTGATCTTCGGCCGGCTCGCCGACCGCTTCGGCCGCCGCCCGACGCTGATGGTCAACATCGCCTGCTATTCGCTGCTCGAACTCGCGTCGGGTTTCGCGCCGAGCCTGACCGCGCTGCTCGTGCTGCGCGCGCTGTTCGGCATCGCGATGGGCGGCGAATGGGGCGTCGGCTCCGCGCTGACGATGGAAACCGTGCCGACCCATGCGCGCGGCTTCGTGTCCGGGTTGCTGCAGGCCGGCTACCCGAGCGGCTATCTGCTCGCGTCCGTCGTGTTCGGCCTGTTCTACCAATACATCGGCTGGCGCGGGATGTTCATGGTCGGCGTGCTGCCCGCGCTGCTCGTGCTGTACGTGCGCGCACACGTGCCCGAATCGCCGGCATGGAAACAGATGGAGAAGCGAGCGCGCCCGAGCCTCGGCGCGACGCTGAAGCAGAACTGGAAGCTCACGATCTACGCGATCGTGCTGATGACCGCGTTCAACTTCTTCTCGCACGGCACGCAGGACCTCTATCCGACCTTCCTGCGCGAACAGCATCACTTCGATCCGCATACCGTGTCGTGGATCACGATCGTGCTGAACATCGGCGCGATCGTCGGCGGCCTGTCGTTCGGCACGATCTCGGAGCGGATCGGCCGGCGCCGCGCGATCTTCATCGCCGCGCTGATCGCGCTGCCCGTGCTGCCGCTGTGGGCGTTCTCGAGCGGCCCGGTTGCACTCGCCGCCGGCGCGTTCCTGATGCAGATCTCGGTACAGGGCGCGTGGGGCGTGATACCGGTTCACCTGAACGAGATCTCGCCCGACGAGATCCGTGCGACCTTCCCCGGCGTCGTCTACCAGCTCGGCAACCTGCTCGCGTCGGGCAACGCGACGATGCAGGCGTCGCTGGCCGTGTCGAACCACGACAATTACGGCTTCGCGCTCGCGCTCGTGGCCGGTATCGTGGCCGTCGCGATCGCCGTGCTGATCCTGTTCAGCCGCGAACGGCGCGGCATCGACATGACGCAATCGGTCAATACGCGTAGCACCGTCGGGTGAACCCGCGCGTTGCGGCACCGCATCATCGCGCGCGCCCCGCCCCGCCGTGAGCGGGCGCCGCGCTTTCCGCACCCGCACATCGAACTAGAGGAATTGATCCAGATTCCGCGCTTGCCCGGTCCGGCCACGATTTTTTATCTTAATAAAAACGACTGTTTGAATCAGATAATCAAATCACCTGTTCGCGGCCGGGAAACCGGCATGGGAGGCGGAACATGGCAGTAAGTCAGGAGGGGCGGCCATCTGCGGGACGGCCGTCCGGGGCGCGGTCATCCGGCACACGGCAGACCGGGGGGACGAAGGCACGCATTCTCGATGCGGCCGAGGATCTGTTCATCGAGCATGGCTTCGAAGCGATGTCGATGCGGCAGATCACGTCGCGCGCGACGGTCAATCTCGCCGCGGTCAACTACCACTTCGGCAGCAAGGAAGCGCTGATCCACGCGATGCTGTCGCGCCGGCTCGACCAGCTGAACCAGGAACGCCTCGGCATCCTCGACCGCTTCGATGCGCAGCTCGGCACGCACATCACCTGCGAGCACGTGCTCGGCGCGATGTTCATTCCGGCGCTGAAGGCCTCGCGCGATCCCGAACGCGGCGGGCCCGGCTTCCTGCGGCTGATCGGCCGCGCGTACACCGATCCCTCGCCGTTCGTGCGCAACTTCCTGACCGCGCACTATGCGAGCGTCGCGGGCCGCTTCTTCGATGCCTTCCAGCGCGCGCTGCCGCACCTGCCGCGCACCGAGCTCGGCTGGCGGCTGCATTTCGCGATCGGCGCGCTGTCCGGCGCGCTCGCGGGCGCCGAAACGGAAAGCCTGATCGACGAATTCTCGCAAGGCCGCACGATGAACGACGTGCAGATGATCGCGCGGCTGTCGTCGCTGATCGTCGCCGCGCTGAAGGCGCCGATGCCCGACACGGCGCAACTGTCGATCTTCGCGGCGGTGCTCGACGACGCGGGCGCCAGCGAAGCGTTCGGGCTGCCGCAGTCGGGCGCGGCGACCGCCGAGACGGCCACGCTGCATTCCACGAACTGAGCGCGCGAGGCCACGCGCGGCTTCCTGTTCACGATTTGATTGATACGCGCGGTCGGACGCGGCGTCGAGACGCCCACGCCGACCGGCCGCGAAGCACGGGGCATGGGCCGGCGCTGATGCGCCGACTCGCGCCGAGAGCCAAGACCGGAGACACGTCATGTCATCTTCCGCAGCAACCACCTCGGCCCAGATTGCGCCGAACACCGACGCCATCTGGTACGCGTCGTACCCGCCCGGCGTTCCGCACGAGATCGACGTCACGCAATACGCATCGCTCGTGCAATTCTTCGACGAATGCACGACCCGCTTCGCCGACCGCGTCGCCTACGTGAGCGCCGGCGCGTCGATGACGTATCGTACGCTCGCGCAGAAGGTCGACGCATTCGCGTCGTATCTGCAAAGCCTCGGCGTGAAGCCCGGCGACCGCATCGCGATCATGCTGCCGAACACGTTCCAGTACCCGGTCGCGCTGTTCGGCACGCTGAAGGCCGGCGCGATCGTCGTCAACGTGAATCCGCTCTACACCGTGCGCGAACTCGCGCACCAGTTGAAGGACAGCGGCGCGCAGACGATCGTCGTGTTCGAGAACTTCGCGCGCACGCTGCAGGACGCGCTGCCGGAAACGCAGGTGAAGCACATCGTCGTCACCGCGCTCGGCGACCTGCTCTCCGACGGCTTCAACGCGAAAGGACGCCTGATCAATTTCGTGCTGAAGCACGCGAAGAAGCTCGTGCCGGCCTACCATCTGCCGCAGGCGATCCGGCTGCGCTCCGCCCTCGCGCTCGGTGCACGCGGCAAGCCGCAGCCGGTGCAGACCACGCGTGACGATCTGGCGTTCCTGCAGTACACGGGCGGCACGACCGGCGTCGCGAAAGGCGCGATGCTCACGCACGGCAACCTGATCGCGAACCTGCTGCAGGCGAAGGCCTGGATCGCCGACCAGGTGTCGGGCGACGTCGAAACCGTGCTCACGCCGCTGCCGCTCTATCACATCTATTCGCTGACGGTGAACGCGTTCATCTTCATGGGGCTCGGCGGGCGCAACATCCTGATCGCGAACCCGCGCGACATGAAGATGGTGATGAAGATCATCCGCCACGAGACGTTCACGGGCATCACCGGCATCAACACGCTGTACAACGCGTTCCTCGACAACGAGGAATTCCGCAAGCGCGACTTCTCGAAGCTCAAGCTCGCGATGGCGGGCGGGATGGCGATGCAGCGTGCGGTCGCGGAGCGCTTCCAGCAGGTGACGGGCCGGCCGGTGGTCGAAGGCTACGGCCTCACCGAGTGCTCGCCGATCGTCACGATGAACCCCGTGGACCTGAACGACATGGCCGCGTTCAGCGGTTCGATCGGCCTGCCCGCACCGTCGACCGTCGTGCGCTTTCGCCGCGAGGACGGCACCTGGGCCGCCATCGGCGAACCGGGCGAGCTGTGCGTGCACGGCCCGCAGGTGATGCGCGGCTACTGGCAGCGCCCCGACGAGACGGCCAAGGTGATCGACGCCGACGGCTGGCTCGCGACCGGCGACATCGGCGTGATGGACGAGCGCGGCTTCATCCGCCTCATCGACCGCAAGAAGGACATGATCCTCGTGTCGGGCTTCAACGTGTATCCGAACGAGATCGAGGAAGTGCTGGTGATGCATCCCGGCATCAGCGAAGCCGCGGCGATCGGCATTCCGGACGAGGTGCAGGGCGAACGGATCAAGGTGTTCGTCGTGCGCCGTGACCCATCGCTGACGGCCGAGGACGTGCTCGCGCACTGCCGCAAAAACCTGACCGGCTACAAGATGCCGAAGTTCGTCGAGTTCCGCGACGCACTGCCGCAGACGAACGTCGGCAAGATCCTGCGCCGCGCGCTGCGCGACGAGGAACTCGCCAAAATCAACGCCGCGAAGCAAGGCTGAACGATCCATCGCCCCGGGAGACGCTGTCGATGAACGAAGGGATGAAGCGCCACGCACGGCATGTCGCCACGGCGGCCGTCGCGTGCGTGCTGTCGCTCGCGCAGGCAAGCCTGCATGCACAGGAAACGGCCGGCGCCGCGAGCGCGGCCCAGGCCGCCGCGCTGCCGGCGGACCTCGCGAAAGTCACGCACGAGCCGCTCGCGCAACAGGCGCGCTGGCTGCGCACGGCGGCTCAGCGCGGCACGCTCGCGCAACTCGACGACGCGACGCTCACCGCGCTCTTCAAGGCGCTCGATCCGCTCGCCGTGCCGCTCTATATCCGCAATGGCCCGAACGGCTATCCGTCCTACCAGTTCACGATGGTGCGCCAGGAGCGCATCAGCGGAAAATGGTCCGACACGCCCGACCGCATGCTCGTGAAGACGACCCGCGAGCCGCTGCGCGTGTATGCGAAATGGCTGCCGGGCGGCGCGCATGCCGGCCAGGAGACCATCTACGACACGACGCAGCGCAAGGACGAGATGTACGGCCATCTCGGCGGCCTGCTCGGCAAGATTCCGCTGTGGACGGCGATCGACGGCGCGCTGGCGCGCGCCCAGTCGAATCACCAGGTGAAGGATCTCGGCACCGAGTTCATCGCGAACCTGTACCTGACCGAAGGGAAGAAATACCTGGAAGCCGGCGTGCAGCGGCCGACCGACGTGGAGGCCAAAACGATCGGCGGTGTGCGCGTCGTCGCGCTCACCTACGAAACGCCGACCGGCCGGCCGCAGTTCTATGCGAAAAAGGAAGTACTGGGGCTCGACCTGCACGCACCCTATTTTCGGACCGTCGAGTCCTATGACAACGACGGCAAGATCTTCGAACGGATCGTCATCGAGAAAATCGCGCCGGCGACCCTCGACGACACCGCATTCGACCCGAAAAACCCCGACTACGCGTTCTGACGCGCGCCGGCGGGGCGGTCACGGGCTCAATCGTCATCGTCGTCGCCGTGGTGTCGACGCCAGTGCTTGTAATAGTGCTTGCGCCATTTGCGGTAGCGATCGTCGTCGTCATCGCCGTAATAGCCATATCCGTAGCCCGGATAGGCGACGACGGCCGGCTGCGGCGCCACATAGACCGGCGCCGGCTGGACATAGACCGGTGCGACCGGGACGCCGATGCCGACCGACAGGTCGACGTGCCCCGCCATTGCGCTACCGGAAACGAGCAACGCCATGCTCCCGATCACCGCTGCCACTTGCCTCTTGTTCATGCTCCGCATCCCTGATAAGCCGGCCCGCCCGGTTCACGCGGTGAATGTAAGCGCGGCGCGCGCACCCAGGTGATACGGGGCTGCGAGAGTCGTAACGCGACGTAACGAAACGAATTTGACCGTTCGGCCTAATCGCGAAAATGCGCCGGAACGTCTATAGTGGGTTACGGTTCGACACAATCACGACTGCGCGCTCCCTTATCGAACAGGGTAGAATTCCGCCAAACGGCTTGTGGACGAACACGCCACACACACGCACAACATATTCTCTGACGCAGGCTCCTGCCGCACCTCAATGGCCAATCCCGCAGAATCCCATCCGCAAAACGACTTCATCAATTCGGCGCGCAAGGAACGTAAGCGTGTTGAAATCTATCTCGTCAACGGCATTCGTCTGACGGGGTGTATCGAGTCGTTCGACCAGTATCTGGTGATGCTGCGCACCCCCGTGGGTCTGCAAGGCATCTACAAGCGTGCGATTTCCACGATCCAGCTCGACACGGGCGGCTCGCGCCCCGGCGGCGGCGGCCCCCGCGGCCCGCGCACCGGTGGTCGCCCCGGCGGCCGTGAAGGCGGCGGTCACAGCCCGTACGGCTCGCACGGCGGCCCGCGCGAATCGCGCGGCGACGGCGGCTACGGCTCCCGCGAGCCGCGTGAAGGCTACGGTTCGCGTGAACCGCGCGAGGGTTACGGCTCACGTGAGCCGCGCGAAGGCTACGGCGCACCCCGCGAGCCGCGTGAACCGCGCGAAAACTACGGCGCGCCGCGCGACACCGGCGACGCATCCGGCAACGCCGCGCCGTCGGATTCCCGCGGCGGCAACGGGCCGGTCATCGTGACGCGCCGACGGCGAATCGTGCCGGACGGCCAGTAAAACAAAAAGGGCAAGCCAACCGGCTTGCCCTTTTCACTTGTCCGGCCGGCGCGGCATGTCGCCGCACCGTCGTTATCGGGTTCAGCGCGCCGTCGTCGGCAGGCCCGCGTCGGCCTCGCGCTGCAGCGAACGCACCTGCTGCTGCAACGCCCGCAGTTGCGACTGGAGTTGAGCCTGTTGCGCCTGCAACGCCGCCGTTTCGCTCCGCACGCTCTTCTGGCGATCCGCCACCGCCGCCTGCTGCTGGCGGGCGATCGAGATGTCCGCCTGCAGGCGCCGCGCGCGGTCCTGCGTGACCTCGATCTGCTTGTCCATTTGCGCCTTCTGCGATTCCAGCTTCGCCGCCCGCAACTCGTTGACGGCCAGCCGCTCCGCCTGATGCGAGAAATCGCGATAAATCGCTTCCGCACGCGTTTCGTCGTAAGTCTTGATCACGCGCCAGAACGCCTTCTGCTGGAACAACGCGACGAAATACGCACCATCCTTGACGTTGAACAGCAGGCTGGCGCCGTAGCTGCCGTTGTAGCTCGTGCGCATTTCCGTCAGCGAGTGCGCCTGGATCTGGCGCTGCAAGTCGTCGACCGTGCTCGGCCCCGTCGTCTCGCCGGCCTGCGGCTGCACCGACGTCTGTGCCTGCGAATCGATCACCGGAATCGCGGCCACCGGCGCCGACGCCTGCTGCACCGCCGACGGATCGCCGCCCGCCAGCCCCTGCGCGAACGCGCCTTGCATGCCTCCCACCATGGCGAGCAGCAATACGCTCACCCGCCCCAACCCCGTCATATGGCTCATGAAGTTTTATTCCCGCCCGAGTCGTTGTAATTCACCGCGATTTTATCTCATTAATTACTCACTTTCGCGGGTCTCGGGCTCTTCGTCGAAGATCTGATATTTGCGCATTTTTTCCCACAATACCTTGCGGCTGATGCCGAGCTGCTGGGCCGTGTCCTGACGCCGCCAACCGTTTGCGTCGAGCGCCGAGATCACGCGGTTGCGCTCGTTCATGTCCCACTTGCTGCGATCGACGAACACCTCGGCCGCGCTCTCCGCCGGCACCGGCTGCGCCGCGCTGCGCGCATGCGCGATCAGCCGCTGCAGCCGCGCGGCATCCCAGCCGCCCGTCTGCCGTACCGTCACGCCGACCCGCTCGGCGAGGTTGCGCAGTTCGCGCACGTTGCCGGGGAAATAACTGTCCGCGACCGAATCCGTGAGCCAGTACGGCAGATCGGACAACTGGGCGAGCCGCTCCTCGCCCACGACCTGGGCGACGAACGACTTGAACAGCGCGATCTTGTCCACCGCACCGCGCTCTTCGAGCGACGGAATGCTCAGTTCGATCACCGCGAGCCGGTAATAGAGATCGGCGCGGAACAACCCTTCCTTCACGAGCTGCGGCAGCTTCTTGTTGCTCGCCGCGACCAGACGGAAATCGACCTTGACGGGCGCGGTCGCACCGACCCGCAGCACCGCGCCGTCCTCGAGCACGCGCAGCAGCTTGACCTGCTGGTACAGCGGCAGATCGCCGACCTCGTCGAGGAACAGCGTGCCGCCGGCCGCCTGCTCGAAATAGCCTTTATGCGCAACAACCGCGCCCGTGAACGACCCTTTCGCATGACCGAAGAACAGCGATTCGAACAGGCCGTCCGGAATCGCGCCGCAGTTCACCGGCACGAACTCGCCGTGCCGATAGCGCGAATGCTTTTCGTGCAGCAGTTGCGCGATGCGCTCCTTGCCGACGCCGGTTTCGCCGTGCAGCAGCACGTTGGTGTCGCAGTCGGCGAACGTATCGACTTCGTGCAGCAGCGCCTGCATCGATTCGGAGTGCGCGACGAGTTCCGACGGCTGCAACGTTTCGGCCGCGTGCGCCCGCAGTTGCGTGACGAGCTTGCCGATCATGCCGCGCAGTTCGGCACAGGTGAAGTCGAGCGGCAGGATGTGCGAATACTCGGGCGGATACTGCGACGCGTCGTGGTCGCGCGCCGCGCCGACCCAGACCACCGGCATGCCGATGTTGGCCTGCCAGTCGCGCAGGAATGCCGCGCCGCCCTCGATCATCGTCACGCTGATGATCGCCAGCGACCGCCGCAATGCGGCGCGCTCGGGCGAGACCGCCGCGTTGTCGGCGCGGATCACTTCGACGTCGAAGCTCGCCATGCACCGGGCGACGCGGTCGACGATGTCCGCCTTGCCTTCCCAGACGTACAGGTCGAGCTCTTCGATTGCGGGCGTGGTTCTCATGTTTCGGGTGCGGCTTCAGTAATTGACGGGTTGCTTGGTATTGCAGATCAGTGACCGAATGCGGGCGACTGCGATACTGCCTGCTTCGATAACGGAACGTTCAGGCATTTATTGAACCAGCATGGGATCGCCACATTTGATCGAATCCGGTGTGTTCGTGACATAGGCATTTCCCAGGCTCAGGCCGAGGAGTCCCGTGACGGAAGTCAGGAGCGAATCGATCGGTTGCAGGAGGAGCGGAACGAGCGTATTCCCGAGCGCGCTCAGAAGCGGCCCGAGCAGATTACTCAACAACTGACTCAGTACCCCGCTCAAATCGATACCGACTGCCTTCAGCGCCGCAAGCAATCCACTGTCACCCAGCGTCAACGACACCGTCAGACCATTATTCGTGATGCCTGTCACTGCGGGCGACAGAAACTGGTCCGTTCCTGTGCCCAGCGTGTACGGCGACGAAGGATTCGGTGCAGCGGACGACTGAGGCCCCGGATATGAGAACCGCAACGGCGTCGGGCTTTGATTAGCGACGGGTACCGTCGTTATTTGCCCGGGCCGCAAGCCAATGTTGACCGAAATTGCATTCAGATCGACGATACCGAGCGTCAGGGTCTTGATCAATACCGCCAGCGTGGACGACAACCCACCGAGGTTCAGCAGATTGAGCAGACTGCTCAAATTGACGGACACCAGCTGAATCGGCGCTGCGCTGCCGTCGGGCGAATAACCGGACGGAGCAGAGAGATTGATCTTCGTACTTGAAGAACCACCGATATAGACGGCGACCACTCCGGTCTGCACGTTCACTGTCGCGCTTTTCGTACCGTCCGCAGAACAGCTGACGGACGCCAAGCCCGCCGTGGCGGGTGCCACATATGCCGTAATCGGCAATTGAACGGCAGCAAGCGGCGTCGGGCTCCCCGACGGACAACTCCCCCCCGGAAAGACCAACCCGCCAGTGGGACAGCTTGACAGCAGCGAAATCGACGTATTGAGGAACACGTTGCCCTGCGCGGTCGACGTGTTCGTTATGCAATCGGATGTTCCGCAATTCGACGGCCCGGGCGGACCGCTCGCCGTGGACGGCGGATTGGCCCCCAACTTGACTGAACCCGACACGGTCACGTTCAGTAGCGGTGACAGCACCGTAGGTGTCTGAACCGTGACGCTGGGAATGTTGACCGAATTCGTGCCGTTCGCAATCTGCAATGCCGTCGACAGCAAGCCGAGTGCATTGACGCTGGCATTGACGGCAGAGCTTCCGGTTGCGGTCGCAGCGGAAACCAGTTGACCGAGAGCGATCTGCGGCCCGCCACAGACTCCCCCCGGACAAAGGGCGATGACCAGTGCGTTCAGCACCTTCAGGTTCGCTGCGGCCACGCTTTGCTGCGTCGCCGCCTGCACCGCGGCATTGGCCAGTTGACCGAGCGTCACGGTGCCATTCAGCACTCCGGTACTGGAGCCGACAGGAAGATTGGCGAGAATGCCGGCCAGCTTCAAATTGACTTGTGCGAGTCCCTGATAGTCGACCAGTTGAAGATTCAACGCATTGTCGTTCGATCCGGTCAGCGCCTTGAGTAACTGGTTCGCCAATCCACCGTTCAACGCCGCAAGCGACGTGGTCAGCGTAAAAGTGTCGGCGGGTACGCTCTTGGCAATGGCAGAGCCGCCAATCGTAACTCCACCGCGAAAAATCCCGTCGACCGGCTCGGCCACCGTGACGCAAACAGCGTTGGTCGACTGGCCATTGACCGCTCCCGCCGAGAGACCCGCGCACTGATTGCCGCTGATCGGGTCGCCCGACACCCAGGTGAACTGCGCGCTGCCGCTGCCTTGAGGTGCGGTCCAGATGCCGCACGACACGGAAATTTTCGAGCCCGCCGGCAATGCATTCGTCGCCGGATTCGCGATTTGACCGGCTGCGGTCCTCGCTGCCTGGCAAGTCGAGTCGGTCGTAACCTGAGAGACCGCCGACAACGCGGCCAAATCGGCCGCCGCTTGCATCCGGCGTCTTTCGGCATAGAAATGGCCGACGTCGATCGCGCCCAGGATAATGATGGCCACCAGCGCCCAGATCGTCGCCATGATCGCGACGCTACCGCGCTGGCGACTTCTCCCGGGACTGCCGGCGTTCCGCCGCAGCGCCGCATGCGATTGATCTGCGCGCATGGTCATCCCGCTTATTGCGCGCCCTGTCCGCCGCCCGACATGCCACCCACTGCGCCGAGCTGCGAATTCATCGAATCCGGAATCTTGTTCTTGAACGAATCGAGATAGCGCTGGTACGCAAGCGACGCGACGTCGCCGAACACGGGTTGCGTCGGCGCCGCCGCGCGGTTGTCCCGCTGCATCGCGATCCAGTCTTTGGTCGATCGGCCGACGTCCGACGCACCCAGTATCACGGTGTCTTGACCGTATGCGGCGCCGGAACCCGTCAAGATGCAGACGACCGCGACCAGTGTCGCAATCCGGCCCGCGCATGCACTTCGATTGTATGAGTTGTCGTTCATGTCGTTCCCCGGATATCTGTTCATTGTGCAAATCGTTGCAGCAACGGCACTGTCTGGTCGTAACCAAAGTTGTTCGCCATCGGCGTGATCGGCGTCGTCGCGCCGCGCCGCGACACAACCGGCGGCGTCGCGATTGCACGCTGCTGCGCACGCACTGCCGCAGCAATCTTCGCGGCATCACCGTTGATGTCCTTGCGAATCTCCGTCGACAGATGCTGCTGGTTCATCAGCCGTTGCGCATCCTGCGCACGTCCTGCCGCAAACAGATACAGCACGAGATTGCTGACGATTTTCGGATTGCGCTGATCGAGTTCGGCAGCTTTCATCAGCGGTACTCGCGCGCCGACGACGTCGCCGCTGCGCAACTTCGCGTAAGCAAGATCGGACAGCAGCGACGGATCCGTTGGCGCGAGCTCCGACGCTTGCGTCAGTGCCTGCACGGCACGGTCGAAATCGCCCGCGGCGCCCGCAAGCAGCCCCAGCCCGCGATAGCCACGCGCAGCAAGCGGCGTCTTCAGCAACTGTGCATACACAGCCGCGCTTGCAGCCGGCTGGTCGGTCATCCGTAGCGCATCTGCGCGCAACAGGATCGATTCCGGCATGACACCGTATGTCTTGTCATATGCATCGATGTGCGCGAGCGAAGCGTAATAGAGGCCCTGCGCTTGCATGCGCTGAATCAGACCCAGATACATCCCCGGTGTATCCGGCACGGACTGCTTCTGATCTGCTGCTTGCATCAGTGCCGCACGCTCGGTCTGCGCACCGACGCCATACCCGCTTTCCTTGGTTGCGCATGCGCCGAGCAGCAGCGCCGCCGCCAGCATGCCCGCCCGGGTCACCGCTTCGCCGATTCGCTTCATCGCCTGTCCTTCCATCCTTCAATGCTGCGACGACAACGCACGCATCACCGCCAGCATGCCCGGCCCCGCCGTCACGATCAGCAGAGCAGGCAACAGCGTCAACACCATTACGCCCGTCATCTTTACCGTCAATCTACCAATCCGTTCGCGCAGCATCGCACGACGCGTCTCGCGCAAACGGTCCCCAAACTGTTTGAGTGGTTCCTGGACCGCGCCGCCATGCTTGTCGACCTGAATCATCAACCGCACGATCGCGCGCAAATCCTCGTTGTCGAATCCACTGGACAGCCGTTGCAGCGACTGCTCGCGCGTACGGCCCGCGGCGAACTGACGCTGCGCGATTCCCACTTCCGACGACAAGACCGGCAGCATCCCGCGAAAATCGTTCGTCACGACTTGCAGGCTCTGATCGAGCGACAGGCCGACGCCTTGCAGTAAGCGCAGCATGTCGACAAGCAGCGGCAGTTCATCGACGACCCTCTGTCGCCGCGACGCTGCACGGCGCTGCACATAAAGTTTCGGCAGCATGAAACCCAGCCCGAGGGCGGCGCACATGCCAACCATCCAGATACTGCCTTTCATGCGCCCACTCGCGCAGATCGCGAACAGCAGTGGCAACGCGATCCCGCATGCGACGCGCGCACTCAGAAACAGCCCACGCGTGCGTGCATCGATATATCCGCATTGCTCCAGCAGACGACGGTCTTCCTCCGCGACAGCGTATTTTCCGAATCCGGTGTCCAGCCAGCGCATGCCTGCCGCCGACAGGCGATCCAGCCAACGCTCGACACGTTGCCCGCCGCGCACGTTGGCTTTCGCCGGCACATTGCCATCCTGCGCGGGCCGCGCTTTCGCCGCCTCGAGTGCAGCCATGCGCCGATCCAACGCATCGACCAACGCTCGTTCTGCACGCGCCGCGGCATTCGCACGCAACATCGCAACCATACCGAGCAGCAGCACCCCAAGCGCGCCCACGGCCAACGCAATCGCCCCGATTTGAGTTGCGGTCATAGTCTCACCTGAGCCGAGCCATTCGATACAGCCATATGCTGCCTACCACTTGAGCCAGGAACGCGATCATGAGCAGCGATCGTCCGCTCGGATCTCCCCACATCCCGTACAGATACTTCGGATTGGTCATCACGACAAAGCTCCCGATTGCGATCGGTAGCATGACGAGGACGAATGCGGACAACCGTGTCTCCGACGACATCGCGGTCAATTCACGTTCGGCCTGTTCGAGATCGCGCATGAATACGGCCATCCGCTCGAGCATCACATCCGCGCGACCGCCGTATTTGACCGACAAGCGCAGCACCGAGCCGACGAGTTCGAACTCTTCGGTCCGATATATCTTCGCGATGTGCATCATGGCGCGGTCGATCTCGATACCGCCGCGCAGCATCCGCGACACGACATCGAGACAGCCGCGCAGCGGCTCCTCGGTCGTCAGCAACGCGGACTGGAAAGCAGCCGGCACGCTATTGCCGAGCGTCACGAGACGCACGATCCCGTCGAGGAACGACGGGATCTGCCGAACGATCTTCAACCGTCGCCGTTGAATCCGCGACGCGAGCCAGACGCCGAGTATCGCGCTTCCGCAAATGATTGCCGCAAAACACGCGAGCATACCGCCGCGACTACCCGCGATGACCGCAACCGCGACGAGCGCTCCGAGCGCGACGAGCGCCTTGCCGCGCGCATCGTCGATCCCCGCACGACTCGCAAGATTGGACAGATACTCGGAAACGGTCGCATACCCGTGCGCCCAGAAAGCATCGGACGATATCGCTCGTGCTGCACTCGGTTGCTGCACGGCACGCACGGCACCAGCGGCCTGCGCACGTGTCGCCTGTGCGGCGACGCGTGCCCCCGGCTCGAGCCGGCTGTCGATGAAGCGCTTGGCGTCGGTCCGTACGCGCCGGGTCTCCGCGTGACGCCACAGCATCATCGCAGCCGCGACGCACAGCATCGCGATCGCCAGCACCCATACCATCGCGCTATACATTGAAGCCCCCGCCTCCGCGGCCAAACCCGCCACCGCCAAAGCCTCCGCCACCGAATCCGCCATCGCCGAACCCGCCGCTCGTCAGCGTCTGACGGAAGCGCGCGAGCTTCGGTGAATGCGGATGAATGCCTAGGGTTTCCCAGTGATCGACTTCCTCGCCCTCCGGCGTCACGCGCGCTTCGTAACGGTAAAGCTCCTGGGTCGCGATGATGTTGTCGGACAGCCCGGTCACTTCGGTGATCGACAGAATCCGGCGCCGCCCATTCGACAGGCGTCCGATTTGCACGATGAAGTCGATAGCGTTCGCGATCTGCCGGCGCAGGCTCGACTCGGTGCCCTGGAAACCTGCAAAGCCGGCAAGCATCTCGAGACGGTACAGACACTCGCGCGGCGAACTCGCGTGCACGGTGCCCATCGACCCGTCGTGCCCCGTGTTCATCGCCTGCAGCATTTCCAGCACTTCGCCGCCGCGCACTTCGCCGACGATGATCCGGTCCGGACGCATCCGCAACGTATTGCGCAGCAAATCGCGAATCGACACAACACCGGTACCGTCGAACCCGCCCGGCCGGCTCTCGAGTCGCACGACGTGGGGATGGTTCAGCGACAACTCGGCCGTATCCTCGATCGTCACGACACGCTCAATCTCCGGAATATGGAACGCGAGCGCGTTGAGCAGCGACGTCTTGCCGGAACTCGTACCGCCCGACACGAGAATGTTGCAGCGCGCCTCGACCGCCGCCTGCAGTAACGTGTTGATCTCTTCGTTGAACGTCCCGTTACCGAGCAGGTCGGACGGCTTCAGCGGATCCTTGCGGAACTTCCGGATCGATACGACCGGGCCGTCGATTGACAGCGGCTCGATCACGACGTTCACACGGCCGCCGTCGGGTAACCGTGCATCGACCATCGGATTCGACTCGTCGAGACGGCGGCCAATGGGTGCGAGAATTCGCCGCACGATCCGCAACAGGTGCGCGTTGTCGGTGAAGCGCACCGGCAGCTTGGCAAGGATCCCATGACGCGACACGTACACGTCGTTATAGCCGTTGATCAGGATGTCCTCGACCGCCGGATCCGCGAGCAGATCCTCGATCGGTCCGAAACCCGCGAGTTCCTTCGTCAGCGCCTCCGCGATCGTCCGTACTTCGTTCTCGTTGAGCGGAATGCGACGCAGGCGCACGAAGCTGTCGATCTCGAGATCGACGAACTGGTTGATCGCCTGGCGGGACCATCTGCCGAATTCGGCGCCCAATTCTTCGATGCGCGTCAACAAATGTTCGTGCGCGGCATTCTTGATGTCGTGGAATTGCTGCGTCTGGGAGAACGGCGCTGCGCCGTCGGCAAATTGAATGTCGTGTGCCATCGCTTACGACCGCTTGGACGAGGGTTGAATGAAACGCTTCAGCGCGGACAGGCCAGGCGCCGGACGCGGTGCAGCCGGACTAATCGACACGCCCGGCAACCGCGCGGCGAGCGATTCGAGCGCGCGCACGTACGGGTCGCGCTCCGCCATATCGACGATGAGTCGCCCCTGGTTCGCCGCATGACCGATCGCAACACGTCGCGACGGCAAGGTTCCGACCAGCGACAGCCCGAGGCGCTCCGCGATTTGCGCGGGCGTCAGATCGAGTGCGGGGTCGTACTGGTTGACGACGAGCCGTATGCGATCGGTCTCGACACCCGCATCGCGCAGCCCGGTGAGCAGATCGGCCGCCGATACGATTGACGCGACACCCTGATCGCAGACGAGCCACGCTTCGTCGGCCGAACTCGTAATCTGTGCAACGAACTCGCGGTTCGAAAAACCGCCGAGGTCGACGATCTGCTGATCGAAGAATGCGCGAAACCGGTTCAGCAAACCGGCGCACGACGCGTACGACACGTCGCGCAGCCCGCCGAGATCCGCCGGCAGCGTCGTCAAGGCGACGCCGCTCTCATGCCGGGTCAGCGCGGTATTCACGAAGGTCCGGTCGATGCGGCGCAGGTTGTGAACCGCATCGATGAAATGGAATTCGCAGCGGGTATTCAGGAACAGCGCGCCATCGCCTGCCGGCAATCCGAGATCGACGAGTGCGGTCTGGCGACCGGCCGGCGTCCCGCCGTTCGGCACGCCGCCCCCCTCGGGGCTCACTGCGCGCTTCTGCAACCATACGGCCAGATTCGCTGCTAGCGTGCTCACCCCCATACCCGCACGCGCGCCGAGCAATGCAACGAGCTTGCCGTGGCGGCTCGCCGGCTCGCCGACGTTCGCCAGCAACCCACGCGTCGTGCGCAATGCATCGTCCGCCGGTGCCGACACGTCGATGAAATCGCGGACGCCGGCGCGCAATGCAGCGAGCGTGCTCTCCGGCTGTGCGAGCGAACCCAGCGCGACAATCGGCAGACCCGGATGCGTGGCGCGAATCGCAGCCGCGGCAACGCTCGCCGCCGTGCTGCCGTCCGAGAAATCGATGAAGACGAGCGCCGGATTGAGGCCCGTAATGCGCTGCGCCAGCACTCCCGGCTCGAGCGATGCGGCCTCGACCGCGCCGGCCGATACGAGCGTATCGGCCAGCCAGCGCACATGCGCGTCATGCTGCGACGCACAAACGAAATAGTCAGTCACGGCGGGTTCACACAAGGATTGAATTCGCGCATTCATGTCGGACACCCCCGGTTACACAAGGCGTGGCGATGCATCGCAAGCCGCGAGACATAGCACTCATTTCGAAAATCCGGGAGCAGCGTCCGGCGACGCGGCTCCGCCCAGATACGATTTCCAGACCGGTCCGTCGCGCTGCTCGGACAACTCGCCGGGCGTCGCGGGCAACACTGCGCCCTTCGCGATCGGCGCGACGAGATGCGGCGTCACGATGATCAGCAGTTCCTTGTCGTTCTGCTGATAGCTCAGATTCTTGAAGAACGTCCCGATGATCGGCAGATCGCCGAGCAACGGCACCTTGCTCACGTTAGACATCGTCTGGCGATCGATCAGGCCACCAATCACGAAGCTCTCCCCATCACCCAGTTCGACGGTCGTGTCCGCCCGGCGCGTCGTAATGCCGGGCACCGCAACACCGCTGATCGTCACGCTGTTTACGAAGTCGAGCTGACTCGATTCCGGCGCAACCTTAAGTGCAATCCGGCTCGGACTCAGGACCGTCGGCGTCAACGAGAGCCCGACACCGTATTGCTTCCACTGGATCGCCGTCGAACCGAGTCCCTGCGGCGATGGCACCGGAATCTCGCCGCCAGCGAGGAAACTTGCGCTCTGCCCGGACAGCGCAACCAGTGTCGGCTCCGCCAGCACGCGGGCCAGGTTGTTCGCCTCCAGCAGAGACAGGTCGGCAAAGATGCCGCGTCCGGCCGCGTTCACGACCAGGTTGAATGCGGACGCGACCGGCGATCCGAGTGTCGGAACGTATCCGCCGGTCCCCGGGCCCGAACCGCCGCTATAAGATTGCACGCCTCCCGGCGAAAACGATCCGAACGAAAAACCGTTGCTTTGCTTGAAGAAATTGAACCCGACCTGCTTGAGCACCGAACGGCTGAACTCTACGACCCGCACGTCGACTTGCACGACACTCTTGCCGGGAACCGTCGAGCGGTCGATCACGACGCCCTTTCCGCTCATGTTCTTGCCGACCGCGGCCGCACGCGCATGCGCCTCGAGCGACGCGGCCGAGCCTTGCAGCACCGCCGTGCCGCCGTATGCATTCACGCGCGGCGCAGCGCCGTCGAGCACGGCTTGCGCGGCCGCGTCGACCACCTCGACGTTCCAGATCGTTGGTTCATCGCGGCCGCGCTCCCACAGCATCACGTTGGTTGCGCCTGGAGCCTTTGCAGTGAGCAGCACGGAACCCGAGCGGCTGCCCTTCATGATCAGCACGTCGGCAATTGCCGGATCGCCAACCGCGACGCGCTGCAGGGTGCGGCCCGCCGAAATCTGCCGTTGTGCGCCGACTGCGAGCTCGATCGTAGCGCTCGCGCTCGCGAACGAGGCGAAAGTCATGGTGCAGATAGCAATCGCGAATGCAATCAGTGTGTTTTTCATCGTTTGGTAGACCGTCGCGCGGCCTTTTGCTTGTCGTCGCTGATATCGATGGCCGTCGACCTGGTTCAATAGGCAACCGTTTCCGACCGGCCGCCGCGAATCACTTCGATACTGCCGCCGCCCCCGCTCGGCCGCACCGGCGGCGGCAGATGCAACGGCAACGGCGGCACGTTCGCGCTGGTTACCGGCGTTCTCGGTGTACCAGACAGTTGTTGCAGCGAGACGCCTGCCGCAGCCAGCGCCGAGGGCGACAGTTTGTTATCCGTACGTACCGCAACCGTCTGTAGCGCAAGCTCGTCGTCACGCGGATTACGCAATGCAAAGGTCAGCCGGCCGCTCGCCTCGCCGAGCGTCAGCGCATCGACCTGCGCGGTCGGCACCGCGAGCACTGCGATGCGGGCGCCGGTCGGCTGCCCGTTACCACCGTTGTTGTTGCCGCTGTCGCGTTCGGCGGTCGCATCGCCGAACGACAGCACCCGAACCTTCGACAACAGAAGCCGCGCCTGGGTCTGCGAAACCTCGCCGTCGAGCATCGTGGTGCCAACTTCGCGTTTCAGGTTCAGGAACACGTCGACGAAATTTCCGGGCCGCAGCCGGTTGCCGACCGCGTTCGTTTCGTCGACGCGAACCGCAACCGCACGCTCGCCAGGCTGCACGTCCTCGGCAAGCCCCGACACCAGGGCATCCGCAACGACTGGAGTCGAGGCCGGAACGTCACGAATCGGCATGCGGCCAACAAGCAGAGCCGGATCGTTGAACGCGCCTGCCGGCGCCGGCACAGTGGATGATTGAACCTTCAGCGCATCGGCCGGAATGGGCTGCCCCCCGGGCAAAGTACGCGTTGCAATCACGATCGGCACGGCAGTTACCGCCGTCATCGGCTGCGCCGGCGGGGGACTTGAAGCGCTGCGTCCGAGCACCCATGCATAGATTCCGAGGAGAACGGCGATCGCAATTAGCAGCCCCGCAATGATCTTCGTTAAGTTGTTGGCCATGTTGTCGTATGGATGCCGGAATAAAGATCCAATGAGTTTCTTCTTGTCGCGCGATTTGCGTGTGCCAGGTCTATCGCGTCATGATGCCCACCTCACAGCATGGACTGCGGGATTTGCACCACCGCCGTACCGGTCAGCGGTTTGGTGATGATAGCCCCCAGAAATGGCATGATCGTCATCCAGCTATCTGGCGTATAGCTCACCGTAACTGTCAGGCAGTACAACAGCGGCGTAGGCGTGCCGTTGTAGTTGCATTGCTGAGCCACCACGTTGGGCGGACTGCTGTTCAGCCAACCGAGGACGTTCTGCGTAGTTGTTTTTGCGTTCGCGACGCGTGTCGTGAGATTCGGTGCGTAGCTCAATCCTGCGCGTGCCCCCTCGCTGGCAGCCAATGTCAAGCTTTGCTGAATGACGAAAACCATCCCGAAACTCAGGATCGCGTAAAAAATCACGAAGAACAGCGGAAACACGATCGCAAACTCCACCGCTGTCGCTCCACGTTGCCGTCCCCGACACGCGCTCTGTCGTTTCATCGCACGCCCCCTGTTGCGATCAGATAGATCAACCATGCAGCAGCCGGTACCGCGAGGCATGCGGCATAGGGCGTCGCCCGATATCTGCCAAGTATCAGCGCCGGCTCACGCCGCCGCCACAAGCCTCCGAGCGACGTGCGCGACAGCAGCATCACGGCGAGCGCGTGCAGCCCTGCAGCCAGACTGGCAGCCACCCAGAGCCAAAGCAGCGCATGCGCACCGCACCAAATACCGAGTACAGCGAAAATTTTTACGTCTGCTGCGCCCATGACGCGCAGAAGGAAGAACGGTATCAGCCCGATTAGGCCGACCAGCATGCCGACCACTGCTTGATGCACCGAAATACCAAACGGACTCGCGGCCACGCACGCGGCGCCCAGCCCACCGATTAATCCGGCCACGACAAGCACGTTCGAAATACGGCGGAAACGAATATCGCTGACCACGACCAAAGCCGCCCAGGTCAGAAATACCCCGCTAGAAATGAGATGTCCCATCACACCACGACCCGCAGCAGATGCAAGGGCGGGCGGATTACCGAGGCAGTCCGCCCGCTACTGCGCAACAACGACTTCCGAAAAAGAAGAAGTCGGCTTAGGTCGACGGGGTTGCTCGAATCGCGGTGGCAGAACAGTTCGAAGACGAAGGAGACGACACGCACGTGCCGAGATTGGTAAACATGTTACCGAGACTGCTGCCGATGTTCGTCACCCCTGCGACGATCGCGACAGCGATCAGACCCGCGATCAGCCCATACTCGATCGCGGTAACCCCGTCGTTTTCCTTAAGGAAACGCTTGATGATTGCTTTCATTTTATTCCTCGTGCCTGTATTTACGTTTTCTGGCCTTTTATACGTATACGTCCCCGCATATCTGGCCGTTTGCCCCAACCGTTCGTCACATCTGCTGTAACGACAACCGGGTGCGCTTTCTTTATAGGTCGCCCCGAAGGGCATTGCTCACGATTTGATGCAAGTTAACATTCGCGATAGCGCTCCTCCTCGAACGTAGTGTACCGAACCGTACATTTGCTTACATCTGCTCCGGATTCTATATCCGATCCCATTTAAATTCCAACCTCTTTTAACCACTCTGACGGAAAAAAATGACCGGGAGCACAACGTATTTGTACGGCGTTTCGGTACGACTTACACATAGGATTTACGATAGGTTAGATGTGCACACCTAATCCACCAGTAAAACAATTGCCTCGTCCAGCAAGCCTCCAGGGCCCCCACGTTACGCCGCACGCGTAACGCCAATGTTGTGACGTTACGTTACGAAACGGCCGAAACCGTTCTCATTCATCCGCACTTAAACAGATTCAACAATCTTTCAAGATCCGTAACTTCCTTTTCCGACAAGGAATTGCCTCGTTTAAAACCTGTTGTCGAACCGTCGGCCATCGAAATGGCACGACAGTTGCAGAGTAGTCCTCGCACCACTCAACACAACGCAGTTCACAACACATTTTTAATGCGAGGAAGAAATGGACATTAAGGTTATCCCTCATGGCGTGTTCCGGACGACTCTGATCGCGGCCACCGTTGCAGCCATGCTTTCCCTCTCCGCGTGCGGCGGCTCCGGCTCCATCAGCCAGGGTCTCGGCGGCGGCGGTTCGAGCTCCGGCGGCGGCGATACGATCTCCACGTCGGGCGGCAACGGCTCGAGCGGCACCTCGGGTACGAGCGGCACCTCCGGCAGCAGCGGGACTTCGGGCACGAGCGGCACGTCCGGTACGTCCGGCACCAGCGGAACCTCTGGTACGAGCGGCACCTCGGGCACCAGCGGCACCTCGGGCACGAGCGGGACGTCCGGCACCTCGGGTGTGTCATCGAACGCAGTGGGAACTGTCCTCGCAAGCAGCAGCAACATCATCACGAACGCCGGCAGCACCGTCTCCGGTCTCGGCTCCGTCATCGGCAGCCAGACGCTGCCGGGCGTCAATCCGGCCACCACGCAAGCCGCGGGCGGCATCGTGCAAAGCGTCGGCGGCGCGGTCACCGCACTGGGCAACGGCCTCGGCAGCGGGCTCGGCCAGCTCGGCGCGACGAAGGACCCGGTCGGCACCACGGTCGCCAGCACCGGCGGCGTGGTCAATCAGCTCGGCGGCGCAGTCACGCAAACGGGCAACCTGGTCACGAGCCTCGGCAGTGGCCCGCTGTCGCCGCTCGCGCCGGTCACCGGCGCCGTCGGCGGCCTCGTCACGACGCTCGGCGGCGCCGTGTCGAACGGCGGCACCACGCTCACCAACGTACTGTCGACCGGCCCGATCCAGCAGGTCACGCAAACGGTCAGCTCGGCCATCACGCCGATCACGACGATGGTCGGCCAGACGACCCAGACGATCGGCACCGCAACCGGCCTCGGCGCACCGGTCAACACGCTGCTCGGCACGGTCGGCAACGGGCTGAACCAGGCCGGCGCCCTGCTCGCATCGACGGGCGGCAACCCGGTCACCACGGGTCTCGGCAACACCGTCTCGTCGACGGGCAACACCGTGAAGGCCGTCGGCGGCCTGCTCACGGGCGGCACCGGCGGCGTGACCAACCCGCTCGCCCCGCTCACGGGCCTCGTCTCCACGGTTACCGGCGCACTCGGTGGCGCGACGGGCGGCGGTAGCGGTCCTCTCGCACCGGTCACGGGCCTCGTCTCGACGGTCACCGGCGCACTCGGTGGCGTAGCAGGCGGCGGCAGCGGCCCGCTCGCACCGGTCACGGGCCTCGTCTCCACGGTCACCGGCGCGCTCGGCGGCGTAGCAGGAGGCGGCAGCGGTCC